>CAYYZI010000246.1:0-5048 GCA_964475675.1 uncultured Geminicoccaceae bacterium | reverse complement strand
GACGCTCCGGCGGCACTCGCCGCCAACACGCGCGGTCTCGAGGCGGTGCTCGATCGGCTGGCAGGACGGGAACGGGCGGCGATCCTCGCCACCGGCAGCCTGTTCGAGGCCGATGAAGGGCTGGGCGAACAGCCGCTTCGGGCCTTCAACCCCTATGGCCTGTCCAAGACCCTGACTTGGCAGGTCCTGCGCTTCGCTGCCGAAAACCGCGGGCTCACCCTCGGCAAGTTCACCCTGGGCAATCCTTTCGGTCCCCACGAGAAGCCCAATCTCTGCTCGGCCCTGGCGCGGGCCTGGCTGGCCGGCGAGACGCCGCTGCTGCGCCAGCCCGATCTGGTACGCGATCACGCGCCGGTGGACCTGCTGGCCGAAGCCTACGCCCGGTTCGCCCTTTCCCTGCCATCGCGCCGCGGCACCCTGCGCTGCAATCCGAGCTGCTTCGCCGAGCCCCTGATCTCCTTCGCCGAGCGCCTGGCCCTCGCCCTGCGGCCGCGCCTCGATCGCCCCTGCCGCTATCGGGTCGCCCGCCCGCCGCAGCCGAGCAGCGAGCCGCGCATGCGGATCAACACCGACCCGCTGCCCGATCTGGTGCCGGACTGGGATTTCGCCGCCTCCTGGGACCGGCTCGCCGCCTGGTACCGGACGGCCTTCGCCGGCGAGACGCCTCCCAGGCCGGCGCTGGCCGGCTGAACCACCTTCGGGAGTCCGTCGCCGATGCCATCCACCTCCCGCTCCACCTCCCCGCCCTCCGTCGGCGTGGTGATCGTCACCTACCGCGCCCGCGAGCAGCTCGGCCGCTGCCTGCCGCCGCTGCTGGCCTCGCCGCTTCGCCCGCGCCTGCTGGTGGTCAACAGCAGCTCCGGCGACGGTACGGTGCGGCGGGCGCGCGAGCTCGGCGCCGAGACCTGGGTGGTACCGCGCCAAACCTTCAACCACGGGGCAACCCGGGAGGCGGCGCGGCGCCGTCTGGCGACCGACATCGTGGTGATGATGACCCCCGATGCGCATGCCACCTCTCCGGCCTTCCTCGAACGCCTCATCGCCCCCATCGCCGAGGGCCGCGCGGCGGTGGCCTATGCCCGCCAGATCGCCGCCGCCGACGCCGACCCGATCGCCCGCTTCGGGCGGGCCTTCGCCTTTCCCGAGACCAGTGAGACCCGGAGCGCCGCGGATTGGCGGGATCGCGGCAGTGCGGTCCATTTCTGCTCCAACGCCTGTGCCGCCTGGTCACAGGAGGCGCTCGACGAGATCGGCGGCTTCCGCCCGACCCTGGTCAGCGAGGAGACCATCGCCGTGGTCGAACTCCTGGAGCGCGGCCACCGCATCGCCTATGTAGCCGAGGCGGAGGTGGTCCACTCCCATCCCGCCAGCCTGCTCGGCGATTTCCGACGCCAGTTCGATATCGGGCTGACCCGCCGTCTCTTCGCCCGGCAGCTCCTCGCCCACGGCGCCGACGAGCAGCGCGGCCTTCTCTATCTGCGCGAGCTCACCGCATATCTGCTGCGCGAAGCCCCCGCCCTTCTCCCCTACGCCTGGCTGCACACCGCCCTGCGCTATGCCGGCTACCGGCTGGGACGGATCGGGCCGCGCCTGCCGGAAGGCTGGCGCCGACGGCTGAGCAGCCAGGATTTCTTCTGGCTGGAGCCGCCGGCGCGGCGTCTGGCGGCCGGACTGCCGGCCTGAGGCGGCGATGCGAATCCTGTTCGTCACCAACAATCGTTTTCCGCCACGCGAGGGGATCGGCGGCCATATCGCCGGTCTCGCGCGGGCCCTCCGCGATCGCGGACACCCGGTCGAGGTGCTGGCCCGGGGCCGCCGACCGCTGGGCTGGCAGAGCGGCACCCATGAGGGTATCCCCTACACCCTCTACCCTTTTCCGCCCCTGAAGCCCTTCCATCACCGCCTCACCCGGCCGCTGCTGGAGCGCTGGCTGGCACGCAACGCCCGCCGGTTCGACCTCGCGCATTTCCATCTGCCGCTGCTGCCCCCCCTGCAGACCAACCTGCCGCGGCTGGTGACGGTGCACACACCGATGCTCACCGACACTTCCTCGATCCGTGAACGGGGCCTGTGGCCGCTGGCGATGCGCGCCAATGCGCGCCTGTTCAGCCGCGGCTACGAGCAGTGGCATCTCGACCGTGCCGACATCCTGCTGACCGTGTCGACACAGGTGGCGGAAGAGCTCGCCGCCCATTACCGGCTCGGGGGGCGGCGGCCCATCGTTCTGCCCAATGGCGTCGACACCCGCTTCTTCGCGTTCGCACCGCTGGAACGCCGTGAAGCCTTCGTCCTCTATGTCGGCCGTCTCGGCTACCGCAAGGGATTGGAACGCCTCCTCGACGCCTTTGCCCGGCTGCGGCGGGACGATCTGCATCTGGTGCTGCTCGGCGAGGGGCCGCTGCGCCGCCGCCTGGCCCGCCGGGCACAGACCCTGGGCATCGCCGATCGCGTGGTCTTCCCGGGCTTTGCCGATCGGCAAGGCGTGCGCGATTGGCTGCAGCGCGCCGCCTGCCTGGTCCATGCCGCCGACTACGAGGGGTTTCCCCTGGTCCTGCTGGAAGCCATGGCCTGCGGTACACCGATCGTCACCACTCCGATCGGGGCGCTCGCCGATCTGCCGCCCCGCCCCCCGCTGCTGGTGGCCCAACCCGACCCGGAAAGCCTCGCCGCCGCCATCGACACGGTGTTCGAGGCGCCCGGCCTGACCGCCCTGCGGGTGGCCGCGGCCCGCGCCCTGGTCGAACGCAGCCTCGACTGGAACGTGGTTGCCGATCGGCTGACCACGCTCTACGGCAGCCTGTTCCGCGAGGCGGCATGAGCCCGGCCCGCTCCGCTGCCGCGCCGGACGCGCGTCCTCCCGTCCTGCTGCTTTGCTTCGGCTTCGACGATCACCGGCTCGGCCGCCAGCCCTGGTACACCGTCCACGGTCTGGCGCTGGGTCTGCGCGCCCATGGCCGTGAGGTGACCCTTCTCACCGATGCCGAGAGGCCGCCCGCAAAGCCCGGCTACACGGTGCTGCGCGTGCCCCGCCTGCTGCGCGGCGGTCGCCCCGCGCCGGATGTGCGGGTGATCGCCCGCGGCCTGCGTCCCGAGCGCATCTTCATCCTCGGCGGACTTCTCGAGCTGGCCCGCCTGCGGCGCCTCGATCTGGGCGCGCCGGTCCACTACATCCTCGCCAGCCCGCGCCTGCGCCTTCGGGAGATCCTCCCGGTCGGCGCCCGCGCCCTGAGGCGGGAGCGGGCGTTCCTCCTGCGTGCCTTCGTCAATGCCCTGCTGCCCGGCTGGCTGTTGCGCCGGGCCGTGGCCCGAAGCGGGCTCGCCGATCTCGTCTATCTCAGTCCCACCACGCGCGAACGGCTGTGCCGCCTGGGTCTGCCCCGCGGCCGGCTGCTGGTGCCCCAGCTCACCCGGCCGATCTCGCGCGCGGCACCCGTTCCGGGCGGGCCGCCCCGCACTCTGGCCTATTTCGGCCCGCCGCTCGCCGCCCGGGGAGCCTGGCTGGCGGTCAGGACCTTCGAGCAGCTCTGTGCGCGCGGTACCGATCTCCGCCTGCTGATGCTGCTCCGCCCCGACGATCCTGCGGCACTCGCCGCCCTGCGACGGCGGATCGCCCGTAGCCACTGGCGACAGCACATCACCATCGAGACGCGCCATCTCGACGAGGCCTCGCTCGCCCGCCGCCTCGCCGCCTGCCACATCTTCCTCCTGCCCTTCCTGGCGCCGGTCTCGGAAGTGCCGCTGGTGGTCATCGAAGCGGCCCTGACGGGGCGGCAGGTGGTGCTGCTCGACCGGCCCGGGGTCGGTGATTACGGAAGACGGCTCGGGGCCACCGTCGTCGCCCGCGCGCAGGGGCTGCCGGAGGCCATTCGGGGAATCCTCGATGCATCCCCGAAACGACCGGAGATCGCCGCCCGCTTCGCCGACTGGCGGGCGGCCACCGCGCCGCTGCTGGAGGAGAGCAGCAGCCCGGCATCCCCTCCACTGCGCCTGATCGCCGTCTGCGGCGCCGACGGGACCGGCAAGACCACCCTCGCCGACGCCTTGGCGCGGGAACTGCGTGCGAGCGGTCTCGAGCCCGTGCGGGTGTGGAGCCGCTTTCGCAACTATCTCTCCCGGCCCTTCCTGGCGGTCATGCATCTGACCGGGCATTGCCGCCGCATCCGCCGTGACGGCGTGACGGTCGGGATTCGCGACTTCCGCGGCAATCCGCTGCTCGCCCATACCTTCCTGCTGCTGCAGACGGTCGACCAGATTCTCGACATTCTGCTGCGCTTCCGGCTGCGCCGCGGGCTGCTCTTGGCCGATCGCTGCCTCTACGACACGCTGGTGGACCTGGCCCTGGATTCGGGCCGGCCGGATTTCGTCTTCCGCCGCATCGCCCCGCTGCTGCTGGCATTGCTGCCGGAGCCGCGGCGCGTGGTGCTGCTCACCCGGCGGCCGGCGCTGATCGCCCGGGATCGGCCGGACGCCCTGGCCGACGGGCGCGAAGCGGCGCGCCGCCGGCTTTACGAACGTCTGGCACGCGAGCTCGGCCTGCCGGTGGTCGCCACCGAGGGGGCGGTGGAGGAGGCGCTGCGGGAGCTCGCCCGCCGCCTGGAGGACGTCGGGCCCGAGCGCGAGGACCGGGCCGCATGATCTACGTCTTCTACAACAACGATCCCCTGGCCCAGGATCAGGGCGGCGGCGCCGAGCATTTCCGCGCCCTGCATCGGGCGCTCCTGAAATCCGGGCTCCCTTTCCGGCTGGTGGCCGCCCGCCTCCAACAGCACCGCCGGGCGCCGCACATCGAATACGTTTCCGAGGGTGCCTCCTTCCCCCGCTATTATCTGGGCCTGTGGCGCTGGTTCTGGCGCAACCGGCACCGCTTCGCCCCCGAGGACGTGTTCCATTTCCACCGCAACTATGCCGCCTGGCCCAAATACCTGCTGTGCGGCAACCGCGGGCGCGTGCTGATCAGCTACCACAATGTCACCGGACGGGTCCTCGAAGGCCGGCTGGGCCCGCTGGCAGTACCGCTGCGCCGCCTGATGCTGGCCTTCGAACGTCGG
>CAYYZI010000245.1:0-5049 GCA_964475675.1 uncultured Geminicoccaceae bacterium | reverse complement strand
AGCATGGCGAACAGCTTGAGCTCGAGCGCAGCATCGGCGATCGACTGGGCGCCGCCGCTCACCAGCGAGATGGCGGTGTTGCCGAAGGCCGTCATCCAGATCACCGAGACCAGCGAGGGGATCAGCAGCACGCTGACGATGAACTCGCGGACGGTGCGACCACGGCTGACCCGGGCGATGAACATGCCGACGAAGGGCGACCAGGAGATCCACCAGGCCCAGTAGAAGGCGGTCCATCCCTGGCTGAAGTTGGCGTCGGTGCGGCCGAAGGGATTGGAAAGCGCCGGCAGATAGGCGGCATAGGCGCCCAGATTGGCGACGAAGCCCCCGAGCAGCTCCCGGGTGGGCCCGAACAGCAGCACGAACAGCAGCAGCGCTGCGGCCAGCACCATGTTGATCTCGGACAGGCGCTTGACGCCGGCATCCAGCCCCTTGACCACCGAGGTCACCGCCACCGCGGTGATGCCGATCACCAGCAGCACCTTCGAGAGGTCGCTGACCGGCAGGGCGAACAGATATTCGAGACCGGCATTGGCCTGCTGGGCGCCGATGCCGAGCGAAGTGGCCAGTCCGAACAGGGTGGCGAACACGGCGAGCGCATCGATCACATGGCCGGGCCAGCCCCAGGTGCGCTCGCCGAAGATCGGGTAGAAGATCGAGCGCATGGTCAGCGGCAGGCCCTTGTTGTAGGCGAACAGGGCGAGCGACAGGGCGACCAGGGCGTAGATCGCCCAGGGATGCAGCGCCCAGTGAAAGATGGTGGCGGCCATCGCCAGACGCTGGGCGCCCGCGGGATCGCCCGGCGCTCCGGCGAGCGGGGCCCAGCTTTCGGGGGTGCCGGCATTGGCCGCGACTGCCGCCGAATAGTGCGAGATCGGCTCGGCCACGCCGAAGAACATGAGGCCGATGCCCATGCCGGCGGCGAACAGCATCGAGAACCAGGAAAGATAGGAGTAGTCGGGCTTCGCTTCGGTGCCGCCGATCCGCACCCGCCCCAGGGGCGAGACCACCAGGGCCAGGCTGACCAGCACGAAGAAATTGGCCGACAGCAGGAAGAACCAGTCGAAGCGGGAGGTCAGGAAGCCCCTGAGCCATACGAAGAAGATTTCGGCCTGTTCCTGCAGCGCCAGGGCGAGGACCACGAAGGCGATGACCGTGAGGCCGGAGACCAGGAACACCGGATTGTGAATGTCGAGGCCGAAAGGCCCCAGCTTCACGGTGATGTTGTGCTGCCCGATCTCGTAGGCGGTGTCGATCGGCGTGGCGAGCCCGGACGGCTCCGGGATCCGCGAAGCGGCCATGATCCTTGCCTCCCTTTGTTGCGGCTCTCGGCGCGGACGGAAATCGTCCCATGATGGCCGCTTCGGGCCGGCGGACCTTGCCCGATCCGGGCCAGATCCTTGCGCCCGCGCGTCATCCGCCGCCGCGGGGCTGTTCCCGGGTCAGGCTTGGGGCGGGGGCGCCGGGTACCACTCCTCGGGTTCGGGCAGCTCGAAATCGGCGGGGACGTCGAAGATCTCGAAGATCGTGCCGGTCGCCTCTTCGGTTCCGAAATAGGCCCAGGGCACGCGCTTCATCCATACCCCCGACTGGATGCAGGAAAAGCCGCGCCGTTCGAACTCCCGGACACGATCCTGCCAGGGCGTGTCGCCGCAGGCGAAGGCCACGTGATGGATGCCCTCGCCGTGCCGCTCGAGGAAATCCTCGTAGATGGTCGGCCCTCTGAGCGGCTGCACGATTTCCCACATGGTGCCGCCGACGAAGGTGAGACACAGCTTCATCGCCAGCGGCTGGGGCACGCCGCGGATCTGCGTCTCGGTCAGATTGGTGTCCGAATCGAAGGTGTAGACCCGCCAGGGCCCGATGCCGAGCCGCGCCATGCCCTCCATGGTGCGGCGGTAGTCGCGGGTGACGATGCACACCTGAACGGTCTCGGTGAGAAAGCTGTTGGCCAGCGTCGTCGGACCCGTGGGTGCGGGCGTCGTCATCACAAGCCTCCCCTGATCGAGTTTCGTTCTATCGCAGATGTTCATCCCCTTCGCTGCCGAGCGCTGTCAAGGCGCTTTGCCGGCCTCGCCTGTCGCCGATCGCATCGCGGAGTTGCAATTCCCCGGCTTGGCGGCATGATCCGCGCGAGGGAAGAACAGGAAATCGATGGGAGGCATCCGAACAATGAAAAGACGTGAACTGCTCTCGGCAATCGCCCTGCTGGCCCTGGCCGCACCCGCCGTGCAGGCGGCGGAGACGGTGCGTATCGCCGATGTGATCGAGCTCTCCGGCAATGGCGCCACGGTCGGCAACATGTGGAAGAACGCGGTGGAGATGGCGGTGGAGGAGATCAACGCCGCCGGCGGCATTCTCGGCCGCACCATCGAGCTCACCCATTTCGACACCCAGAGCAATCCGGGCGTTTCCCGTGCGGCGGTACAGAAGGCCCTCGATCTCGATCCCTATGTGGTGCTGGGGCCGATCTACTCCTCCTCGACCAAGGTCAACATGCAGCTCACCCGGCAGGCGGGCGTGCCCCAGATCGTCGGCTCCGAGGCCTCGGTGATCACCCAGATGGGCAATCCCTTCATCTTCCGCACCAGTCTGAGCCAGGCCGCCAGCATGCCCAAGCTCGCCAACTACATCCGTGACGGTATCGGCGCCAAGTCGGTGGCCGTGCTGTGGGTCAACAACGATTTCGGCCGCGGCGGCCGCGACGCCTTCGTCACCGAGATGGACAAGCGGGGCATCAAGGTGGTGGCCGACATCTCGAGCGAGGTGGGGCAGAGCGACTTCGCCGCCGATGTGGTGAAGATCAAGCAGGCGGCACCCGATGTCGCCTTCGTCTATCTGCACGAGGAGGAAAGCGCCCGCTTCCTGCGCGAGGCCAAGAAGCAGGGCCTCGGCATTCCGCTCATCGGCGAGACCACGCTGCTCAATCAGAAGGTGATCGAGCTCGCCGGCGATGCCGCCAACGGCGTCAAGGGCCATGTCGGTCTCTCGGCCGACGCGCCACTGCCCTCGATCCAGGCCTTCCGCGACAAGTTCGTGGCGCGCTACGACACCACCCCGGACCACAACGCCATCAAGGGCTATCTCGCCGTCTACACGGTCAAGGAGATCACCGAGCGGACCGGCAAGTTCGACCGCCAGGCCTTCGCCGACACCCTGCACTGCGCGAAAATCACCCTCGAGGACGAGCCGGGCATCCTGATCGATACCTTCTGGGACAACAACGGCGACGTCGACCGCATCAGCTTCCTGGCCGAGGTGGTCGATGGCAAGCAGAAGATCGTCGATACCCTGCCGCCGCTGGGTGTGAGCTGCGACTGACCGGGGTGCGTGACGACAGCAACGGGCGCCGTCCGGCGGGCCCGCATGGGGGAAGGCCGCCGGCGGTTCCATGAGTAACGTCCTCCAGCTACTTCTGGCCGGGCTGGCGACGGGAGCGATCTACGCCCTCGTCGCCGCCGGCTTCGCGCTCCTGTGGCAGACCTCGCGGACCATCAATTTCGCCCAGGGCGAGTTCGTGATGCTGCCGGCCTTCTTCGTCCTCGCCGGCACCGAGTGGCTGGGGCTGCCCTTCTGGCTGGCAGTCCTGCTCGGTCTGGCGCTGGCATTGCTGCTGCTCGGGCTGCTGTTCAAGCGGCTGGTGATCGACCCGCTGCTGCCGCAGGGGGTGCTGCCGGTGGTGATCGCCACCATCGCCGTCGGCATCCTGCTCAAGGAAAGCGTCAAGGAGTTCTACAGCGCCGAGGCGCAGCCCTTTCCCGCCCTGATGCCCGCGGGCAGTCTGGATATTCTGGGGGCGGTGCTGTCGTTGCAGGATCTGGCGGTGCTGGCGGTGGCCGGTCTCGCCATCCTCGCCATGCATCTCTTTCTCGGCCACACCCGGCTCGGGCGCATGATGCAGGCGACGGCCCAGAACCCCGAGGTGGCTCTGATCCTGGGCATCCCGATCCGCCGCATGGTGCTCTACACCTTTCTTCTCAACGCGGCGCTGGTGACCCTGGCCTCGATTCTCATCAGTCCGGTTTATCTCGCCAAGTTCAACAATGGCGAAACCCTCGGGCTGATCGCCTTCATCGCCGCCATCGTCGGCGGCTTCAACCAGATCCGGGGAGCTATCGCCGGTGGTTTTCTGGTCGGCATCGTCGACAATTTCGGTGCCGCCTACCTCTCCTCCAACTACCGGACCGGGATCCTCCTGCTGCTGCTGATCGGGGTCATCCTGCTGCGGCCCGAGGGGCTCTGGGGCCGGACCGAGGAACGCACGGTATGAGCATGGAGCGGCTCGCGGGCCTGCTGATCCTCCTGCTGGTCGCCGCCCTTCTCCTGTTCCTGCCGCTCTCGCTCCGGCCCTATGGGCTCTATCTGATGAGCCTGTGGGCGGTGCTGACGGTTGCCGCCATGGGCCTCAACCTGACCCTCGGCTATGCCGGACAGGTATCCCTGGCCCAGGGCGCCTTCGTCGGCATCGGCGCCTACAGCGTGGCATTGCTGACCACCGCCGGCTGGCCGCTGGCGGCCGGCCTGGTGGTGGCCGTGGGGCTCGGACTGCTGGTCGGCTGGCTGCTGGGGTATCCGGCGCTTCGGGTGCAGCATCATTACCTCGCCTTCGTCACCCTCGGCGCCAACACCCTGGTGTTCCTGGTGCTCCGCAACGAGGACTGGCTGACCGGCGGCGTCTACGGCATCGCCGGCATCCCGCGGCCTTCGCTGTTCGGCCTGCCGACCGCCGATCCCCTGGCCTTCTACTATTTCTGCCTTGCGGCATTGCTGGTCGCCAGTCTCGGCCTCTACGGTCTGCTGCGCTCGCCCTGGGGGCGGGCTTTCGAGGCCCTGCGCGAGAATCCGGTGCGCGCCGAGAGCCTGGGCATCGACACCCGGCGCTACACGCTCCTGGCCTTCGCCATCGGCTCGGCGGTGGGTGCGCTGGCCGGCGGCCTCTACGCGCCGCTGGTGCAGTACATCGATCCCTCGCCCTTTTCCCTCGGCCTTTCCCTCAATCTGCTGCTGATGGTGGTGGTGGGCGGATCGGGCCGCTTTTTCGGTCCCTGG
>CAYYZI010000244.1:0-5094 GCA_964475675.1 uncultured Geminicoccaceae bacterium | reverse complement strand
AGCTGCAGTCGGGCCGGCCGATCATCGGCATCGCCCAGACCGGCTCGGATCTGGCCCCCTGCAACCGGAACCATCTGGAGCTCGCGAGCCGGGTGCGGGACGGCATCCGGGATGCCGGCGGGGTACCCATCGAGTTCCCGGTCCATCCCATCCAGGAGACCGGCAAGCGCCCGACGGCCATGCTCGACCGCAATCTCACATACCTATCCGCGGTCGAGGTGCTGTACGGCTATCCGCTGGACGGGGTGGTGCTGACCACCGGCTGCGACAAGACGACGCCGGCCCTGCTGATGGCCGCGGCCACCGTCAACATTCCGGCCATCGTGCTGTCCGGCGGGCCGATGCTCAACGGCTATCACAACGGGCAGCGGGCCGGTTCCGGCATGGTCGTCTGGCAGGCGCGCCAGCTCCTGGCCACCGGCAAGATCGATTACGAGGAATTCATGGACATGGTGTGCGACTCGGCTCCCAGTGCGGGGCACTGCAACACCATGGGGACCGCCTCCTCGATGAACGCGATGGCCGAGGCGCTGGGCATGTCGCTGACCGGCTGTGCCGCCATTCCGGCACCCTATCGCGAGCGCGGCCAGATGGCCTACCGCACCGGCAAGCGGATCGTCGAGATGGTCTGGGAGGAGCTCACGCCGCGCCGGATCATGACCCGCGAGGCCTTCGAGAACGCCATCTTCGTGGCCGCCGCGGCGGGCTGCTCGACCAATGTCCCGCCGCATCTGATCGCCATCGCCCGTCATCTCGGAGTACCCCTCGAGATCGAGGATTTCGAGCTCGGGCACGACATTCCGCTGCTGGTCAACATGCAGCCGGCGGGCAAATATCTGGGTGAGGAATTCCACCGCGCCGGCGGCGTGCCGGCGGTGATCAAGGAGCTGATCGCGGCCGGACGGTTCCACACCGACGTGATCACCTGCACCGGCCGGACCATGGGCGAGAACCACGAGACGGTTCCCTTCTCTCCCGACCGCCGGGTGATCCGCCCCTATGATGATCCGCTGATGCCGGAGGCCGGGTTCGTGATCATCAGCGGCAATCTGTTCGAGGCGGCGGTGATGAAGACCTCGGTGGTCTCGGAACAATTCCGGCGGCGCTATTTCGAGGTGCCCGAGCATCCCGGCATGTTCGAGGGCCGGGCCATCGTCTTCGAGGGACCGGAGGACTATCACGCGCGCATCGACGATCCCTCGCTGGAGATCGACGAGAACTGTGTGCTGTTCATCCGCAACTGCGGACCGGTGGGCTATCCCGGGGCACCCGAGGTGGTCAACATGCGACCTCCGGCGGCGCTGCTGGAGAAGGGCATCCTGGCTCTGCCGACGGTCGGGGACGGCCGCCAGAGCGGCACCTCGGAAAGCCCTTCGATCCTGAACGCCTCGCCGGAATCGGCGGTGGGCGGCAATCTCGCCATCCTGCAGACCGGCGATCGGGTGCGGCTGGACCTTAACCGCCGGCGCCTCGATGTGCTACTCACGCCGGAGGAGATCGCCAGGCGGCGCGAGCAACTCGAGCGCAACCCGCCGAAGATCCCGCCGAACCAGACCCCGTGGCAGGAGATCTATCGGACGTATGTGGGACAGCTTTCGACGGGGGCGTGCCTGGAACCGGCGGTCCTGTATCTCGACATCGCCGAGACCTTCGGGGTGCCGCGGCGCAATCACTGAGATGCGCCCGTGGCTGGCGTCGCTGGGGCTGGCCCTGCTGCTGATCTGGGCCGGTGCCCCGGCGCTGGCCGCTGCCGACGGCGGCTGGGATGCCCTCATGAGCAGGGGGGCCGCGGCGGTCGAGCAGTCCCGTCTGGCCGAGGCCGAGCAGCGCTTCCGCGAGGCCCTGAAGCTGGCGGGCGAAGGTCCCGCCGGCGAGCTCCGGCGGGCCACCACCCTCAACAATCTGGGCTACGTCCTGCACCGCATGGGACGCCTCGCCGAAGCCGAGGAGCTCTACGCCCAGGCTCTGGCCCTGCGGCAGGAGCAGCTCGGTCCCGAACATCCCGAGGTGGCCCAGAGTCTGAGCAACCTGGCCGAGGTCAAACGGGCCCGGGGACTCCTCGACGATGCCGAGAAACTCTACCGCCGGGCGTTGGCGATCCGCGAGAAGGCGCTCGGCCCGGACCATCCCGATCTCGCCCAGCCGCTTTCCGGTCTCGCCGTGCTCTATGCCGAATCCGGACGTGGCGAGGAGGCGCGAGAGCTGCTGCTGCGGGTCGTGCGCATTCTTTCGGCGGCGCTCGGCGACGACCATCCGCGGACCCTCGAGGCCCGCTCCAACCTGGCCAGTCTCGAGTACAGTCTGGGCCAGTTCACCGAGGCGGAGGCCCTGTACCGCGCGGTTCTGGCGGGCCAGCGGGCGGCCCTCGGCGAGGATGCGCCGGAAACCGTGGCTACCTTGGTGAACCTCGCCGAGGTGCTGCGCAGCCTGGGCAAGAGCGAAGAGGCGGTGGGGCTCCTGGAAAAGGCACTCGAGCTGCGCCGTACCCGGCTGGGGCCCGATCATCCCGAGACGGCACGCGTGCTCAACGATCTGGGCGTCAATCTGCACGCGCTGGGGCGCGAGGAGGAGGCACGGGAGAAGCTCGAGCAGGCGGTCGCCGCCTACGAGGCGGCCGAGGCCCCGCTGGCCCAGCGCCTGCCCGCATATCTCAATCTCGCTGCCGTCCTCGGCAGCCTGGGCCGGCAGGAGGAGGCGAGGGGCGTGCTCGAGAAGGCGGCGTCTCTGAGCGAGGCCGAGGAAACGCAGGCCAATGGCGAGCTGGCACGTCTCTGGAACGATCTCGGGGTGGTCGAATACGCGCTCGGCCGCTACCGGGAATCGGGCGAGAAGCTGGAGCGGGCGGTGCGCGTCGCCGAGGCGGCCTGGGGCCCGAAGGATCCGCGTCTGGTGCCCTATCTGCGCAACTACGCCACCGTGCTGAGTGCGCTCGCCCGTGACAAGGAGGCGCGCGAGGTGACCCGGCGGATCGAGGAGCTGGGCGGCGGCAGCTGAAGCTTCAGTGTCCCACCGCATCCTCCTCGGCTACCGCCACCTCGAAGGCGGCGGCCAGCAGGGCGCGGGTATAGGGCTGCCGGGGTCTGGTGAAGATCTCCTCGGCCGGTCCCTGCTCCACCACTTCACCGGCCCGCATCACCACCACATCATGGGCGAGCGCCCGCACCACCCGTAGATCGTGGCTGATGAACAGATAGGCCAGATTGTGCCGTTCCTGGAGATCGCGCAGGAGATCGACGATCTGGGCCTGGACCGAGACATCGAGGGCCGAGGTGGGCTCGTCGAGCACGACGAAGCGGGGGCGCAGCACCATGGCCCGGGCGATGCTGATGCGCTGGCGCTGGCCGCCGCTGAATTCGTGCGGGTAGCGGTCCATCATCGCCGGCTCCAGCCCCACTTCCTCGAGAATGGCCGCCACCAGCTCCCGGCGCTCCTCGCCGGTACGGCCGAGGCCGTGGATCTTGAGCCCCTCCTCGACGATCTCGCCGATCGACATGCGCGGGCTGAGGCTGCCGTAGGGATCCTGGAAGACGATCTGCATCTCCCGCCGGAGCGGCCGCATCTGCGACCAGGACCAGCCCTGGATGTTGCGGCCGGCGAAAAGGATGTCCCCCTTGCTGGAAATCAGGCGCAGCAGCGCCAGACCGAGGGTGGTCTTGCCGGAGCCGCTTTCCCCGACCACCCCCACCGTCTGGCCTTCGCGGACCGCCATGGTGACGCCGTCCACGGCCTTGACGTAGCCCACGGTGCGCCGCAGGAAGCCGCGCTGGACGGGAAAATGGACCTTGAGATCGCGCGCCTCCAGAACCACGGGGGCGCTGGTGTCGGCATGCGGAGGCTCGCCCTTGGGCTCGGCGGCCAGCAGATGCCGGGTGTAGGGATGCCGGGGGCCACCGAAGATGCGGGCCACCGGCCCCTGTTCGACGATCTCGCCCTGGGTCATGACGCAGACCCGATCGGCGATCCGCCGCACCAGGGTGAGATCGTGGGTGATGAACAGCACCGCCATGCCGAGCCGCTTCTGCAGATCCTGGATGAGCTGCAGGATCTGGGCCTGGATGGTGACATCGAGGGCGGTGGTCGGCTCGTCGGCGATCAGGAGGTCGGGCTCGTTGGCCAGGGCCATGGCGATCATCACCCGCTGGCGCTGCCCGCCGGAAAGCTGATGGGGATAGGAGGGCAGCCGCTGGGCGGCGTCCTCGATGCCGACCGTCTCCAGCAGCTCGATCACCCGCTGCCGCGCGGTCTCCGCCGACAGGCCGCGATGCAGGATCAGCACCTCGGCGATCTGGCGCTCGATGGTGTGCAGCGGGTTGAGCGAGGTCATCGGCTCCTGGAAGACGATGCCCACCCGGTTGCCGCGGATGCGCCGCAGTGTGGCCTCGTCGGCCCCTACCATTTCCTCGCCCAGGAGGCGGATGCTGCCCGAGGGATGCCAGGCCTTGGGGTAGGGCAGGAGCTGCAGCACCGAAAGGGCGGTGACCGACTTGCCCGATCCGCTTTCCCCCACCAGCGCCAGGGTCTCGCCCTTGTCGAGGGTGAAGGAGACGCCCTTGACGGCCTCCACCACCCGGTCCTCGACCCGGAAATTGACCCGCAGATCCTCGACTTCGAGCAGCATGGCGGCCTCAGCGGAAGGCTTTGCGCGGATCGAAGGCGTCACGCACCGCCTCGCCGAGGAACACCAGCAGCGAGAGCATGGTGGCCAGCACCAGAAAGCCGGTGATGCCGAGCCAGGGCGCCTGGAGATTGTTCTTGCCCTGGGCCAGCAGCTCGCCCAGCGACGGCGAGCCCGGCGGCAGGCCGAAGCCCAGGAAATCGAGAGAAGTCAGGGTGGTGATCGAGCCGTTCAGCAGGAACGGCAGGAAGGTGAGGGCCGAAACCATGGCGTTGGGCAGGATGTGGCGGACCATGATCACGGGATCGCTGACCCCCAGCGCCTGGGCGGCGCGCACGAACTCGAAATTGCGCACCTTGAGGAACTCGGCGCGCACCACCCCCACCAGCGACATCCAGGAAAAGAGCAGCATGATGCCGAGCAGCAGCCAGAAATTGGGGGTGAACATGCTGGCCAGGATGATCAGCAGATAGAGTACC
>CAYYZI010000243.1:0-5095 GCA_964475675.1 uncultured Geminicoccaceae bacterium | reverse complement strand
GTACACGGTCAGCCGGTGTTCGCCATCGCCCGCCCCGACGGCCGCCAGGTCTGGGTCAATTTCGCCCATCCCCGCAACGACACGGTGCAGGTCATCGACGTGCCGAGCCGCGAGGTGATCGCCACCTTCTCGCCGGGCAAGGCGGTACTGCACATGGAGTTCACGCCGCGCGGCGAGCAGGTCTGGATCTCGGCCCGCGACTCCGATCGGGTGGTGGTCTACGACACCGAGACCCTGGAAGAGCTCACCCGCATCGAGGCCAGGAAGCCTTCCGGCATCTTCTTCACGGCTCGCGCCAACCGCATCGGATTCTGAGCCATGGAACGCCAGTTCAGCGACCTCGAAAAGCGGCTCATCGACGGTTTCCAGCGCGATTTCCCGCTCCATCCGCGCCCCTACGGCATCATCGCCGAACGGCTCGGGGTCGAGGAGGAGACGGTGATCGAGCTTCTCGCCGAACTCCAGGCGGCGGGTGTCATCAGCCGCATCGGTGCCGTGCTGGAACCGCACCGCGCCGGCTACAGCACGCTCGCCGCGATGCAGGTGCCGGCGCCCCTGCTGCCCCAGATCGCGGCCTTCGTCAGCGCCTATCCCGAGGTCACCCACAATTACGAGCGCGAGCACCGGCTCAATCTGTGGTTCGTGATCGCCGCTCCGAGCAGGGCCCGGGTGGCGGCCATCCTCTCCGATATCGAGTACCGTACCGGCCTCGCCGTGCTCGACCTGCCGCTGCTGGAGGCCTTCCATCTGGATCTCGGGTTCCCCGTCCAATGGAACTGACCGTAGCCGACCGTCGCCTGCTGGCCGCCCTCGAGGACGGCCTGCCGCTGGTGCCCCGGCCCTATGCCGAGATCGGCCGCCGCTGCGGCCTCGACGAGGCGACGGTGCTGGCGCGGCTGCGGGCGATGGCCGAGGCCGGGGTGATCCGGCGCTTCGGCCTGGTGGTGCATCATCACGCGCTCGGCTACCGGGCCAATGCCATGGTCGTCTTCGAGGTGCCCGAGGAACGCGTGCAGGCGGTGGCGGCGCGTCTCTGCCGCCTGCCCTATGTCACCCTCTGCTACCGGCGGCCGCGGCGCCCGCCGCTCTGGCCCTACAACCTGTTCTGCATGATCCACGGCAAGGAACGCGAGCGGGTCCGCCGGCTGGTGGAGCAGGCCGCCGAAGCCGCCGGCATCGCCGATCTGCCGCGGGCGGTGCTCTTCAGCCGCCGCCGCTTCAAGCAGCGCGGTCCCCGCTACGGCACCGGCCTCGCCGCGGAAAGAGCCGCCTGATGGACGCGCTCGACCGCCGCCTGATCAACCGGCTGCAGGGCGGATTTCCGCTCTGCGAGCATCCCTTCGCCGAGGTCGCCCGCGCGCTCGGCACCGACGAGCAGGAGCTGATCGCCCGTATCGTCCGACTGCGCGAAGAGGGCGTTCTCACCCGCTTCGGCCCGCTGTTCGATGCCGAGAAGATGGGTGGAGCGGTGACCCTGTGCGCCATGGAGGTGCCGGCGGAACGCTTCGAGGAGGTGGCGGCGATCGTCAACGCCTTCCCCGAGGTGGCGCACAATTACGAACGTGCCCATCGCTTCAACATGTGGTTCGTGCTCGCCGTCGCCGAGCCCTCGGAGATCCCCGGGGTGATCGCCCGCATCGAGCACGAGACCGGGCTGCCCGTTCTGAACCTTCCCAAGGAGCGGGAATATTTCCTCGAGCTGAGGCTCGACGCATGACCCTCGATGCCATCGACCGCGCCCTGATCGCCGCCACCCAGGAAGGGCTGCCGCTCCGTCCGCGGCCCTATGCCGCGGTGGCCGAGCGGATCGGCATTCCGGAGGCGGAGGTGCGCCGACGCCTCGCGCGCATGCTGGAGTGCGGCATCATCCGCCGCATCGGGGCGGTGCCCAACCATTACCGGCTGGGATACCGGGCCAACGGCATGAGCGTCTGGGACGACGCCGACGAGGCCGTCGATCGGCTCGGCGCCGAGGTCGGCGCCCTGCCCTTCGTCAGCCACTGCTATCGCCGACCGCGCCATCTGCCGGGCTGGCCCTACAATCTGTTCGCCATGGTCCATGGCCGCGACCGCGCCGAGGTCGAGGCCAAGGTGGCCGAAATCGCCCGGCTGCTGGGCGATGCCGCCCGCGCGCACGAGATCCTCTACAGTCTGCGGATCCTCAAGAAGACCGGGCTGCGGGTGCGGCAGCCCAGGGAGAATGCCTCATGTTCCGCCTGAGCCAGTTCATGCGCGAGATTCTCGAGCCGACGCCGGTGGTCCGACGCCAGCCGCCCGGACCGGTGGTGATCTGGAACCTCATCCGCCGCTGCAACCTGAACTGCATCCACTGCTACTCGCTCTCGGCCGACACCGATTTTCCGGGCGAGCTCACCACCGAGGAAGTGTTCACGGTGATGGAGGATCTGCGCGCCTTCGGCGTGCCGGTGCTGATCCTCTCCGGCGGCGAGCCGCTGCTGCGCCCGGACATCTTCGAGATCTCCACGCGGGCCAAGGATCTGGGCTTCTATGTCGGTCTCTCCACCAACGGGGCGTTGATCGACGAGGCGATGGCCGACCGCATCGCCGCCATCGGCTACGACTATGTGGGCGTCAGTCTCGACGGGATCGGTGCCGTCCACGACCGTTTCCGTCGTGTGCCGGGCTGCTTCGAGGCCAGCCTGCGGGGAATCCGCCTGTGTCGGGATCGCGGCATCAAGGTCGGGCTGCGCTTCACGGTCACCGAGCGCAATGTCGAGAGCCTGGCGGAGATGCTCGACCTCATGGAGGCCGAGCGCATCGACAAGTTCTATCTCTCGCATCTGGTCTATGCGGGGCGCGGCAACCGCTATCGCGGCGACGATGCCTATCACCGCACCACCCGCGAGGTGATGGATCTGCTGTTCGCGCGCTGCTGGCAGCATGTCCGCGAGAACCGGGGCACCGAATTCGTCACCGGCAACAACGATGCCGACGGCGTCTATTTCCTGCACTGGGTGCGGCGCAATTTCCCCGAGCGGGCGGACCATATCCGCGCCAAGCTCGAGGCCTGGGGCGGCAATGCCAGCGGCGTCAATGTCGCCAACATCGACAATCTGGGCAACGTCCACCCCGACACCTTCTGGTGGCACTACAATCTGGGCAACGTCAAGGAACGGCCCTTCTCGGCGATCTGGCAGGACACCTCGGATCCGATCATGGCCGGGCTCAAGCGTCGTCCGCGGCGGATCTCCGGCCGCTGCGGAAGCTGCGCCTATTTCGCCATCTGCGGCGGCAACACCCGCATTCGCGCCATGCAGCTCCTGGGCGATCCCTGGGCCGAGGACCCCGCCTGCTACCTGACCGATGCGGAGATCGGCCCGGTACCGGCGGCGGGAGACGGGGGCGAGGACCATGCGGTCGCTGCCGAGTAGCCTGCTGGCCGCTTTCCTGCTGCTGGCGGCGCTGCCGGCCGCCGCCCAGGCTCCCGATGCCGCCGCCCTCTATGCGCGGGAATGCGCCGCCTGCCACGGCGCCGACCGGCTCGGTGGCGCCGGCCCTGCGCTTCTGCCCGAGAGCCTGCGCCGACTGAAGCCGGAACGGGCCGCCAAGGTCATCGCCGAGGGACGGATCGCCACCCAGATGCCGGCCTTCGGCGACCGCCTCGAGGAAGACGAAATCGCGGCCCTCACCCGCTATCTCTTCACTTCCCCGGCCGAGCCCCCGCGCTGGGGGATGGCGGAGATCGAGGCCTCGCGGGTGATCCATGTGGATGCCGCCAGCCTGCCCGATCGCCCGCAATACGATGCCGACCCGCTCAACCTCTTCGTGCTGGTGGAGAGCGGCGATCACCATGTGAGCATCCTCGACGGCGACCGCTTCCTGCGTCTCGCCCGCTTCAAGAGCCGCTACGCCCTGCATGGCGGACCCAAGTTCAGTCCCGACGGCCGCTTTGTCCACTTCATCTCGCGCGACGGCTGGGTCACCCGCTACGATCTCTGGAGCCTGCAGAAGGTGGCCGAGGTGCGGGCCGGCATCAACAGCCGCAATCTCGCCATCTCCCATGACGGCAAGGTGCTGGCGGTGGCCAACTATCTGCCGGGCAGCCTGGTCCTGCTGGATGCGGAGACGCTGACCCCGCTCAAGGTCATTCCCGCCCTGGACATGTGGAAGAAGGCCGGCTCGCGGGTCAGCGCCGTCTACCAGGCCCCGACCCGGCAGAGCTTCATCGTCGCCCTCAAGGATCTGCCCGAGATCTGGGAAATCCCCTACAGCGACCCACCGCCGGCCACCTTCCCGGGCTTCGTGCACAGCTACGAAAAGGGCATGGTGGAGGCCTTGGCCAGCCACGAACGCTTTCCCATCCGCCGCATCCAACTCGAGCAGCCGCTCGACGACTTCTTCTTCGATCCCTCCTACCGCCACCTGATCGGCGCCTCGCGCAGCACCGGCGAAGCGGTGGTGGTGCAGCTCGAGGTCGGCCGGCCGATCAAGAAGCTGCCCCTGGCCGGCATGCCGCATCTGGGCTCGGGCATCAGCTGGGAATGGCAGGGGCGGCGGGTCATGGGCACCCCCAACCTCAACAAGGCGGCGATCAGCATCATCGACATGGAGGACTGGAGCCTGATCAAGGAGATCCCCACCCTCGGCCCCGGCTTCTTCATGCGCAGCCACGAAAACAGCCCCTATGCCTGGGCCGACGTGTTCTTCGGCCCCAATCGCGACGCCGTGCACATCATCGACAAGCGCAGCCTGGAGATCGTCCGCACCCTGCGCCCGGTGCCCGGCAAGGTGTCCGGCCATGTCGAGTTCGACCGCTACGGCCGCTACGCACTCCTGAGCATCTGGGACCGGGAGGGGGCGGTCATCGTTTACGATGCCAAGACGCTCGAGGAGGTCGCCCGCATCCCCGCTTCGAAACCCTCTGGCAAATACAATGTCTGGAACAAGATCACCTTCTCCGAGGGCACCAGCCACTGACCGGCTCGCCGATGTCGCCCTCGTCATCGCCACCCACGGCATCGACGAGGGGCCCGGCATTGCCGCCGCACATGCCCGGGAGATCGCCGCCCGCGGCATCTTCCGGACGGTGGCGGCGGCCTGCCTGCGCGGCGAGCCGAGCATCGAGGAGGTGATC
>CAYYZI010000242.1:0-5108 GCA_964475675.1 uncultured Geminicoccaceae bacterium | reverse complement strand
CTCGACCAGCAAGGTATCCGGCCCGATCCGGCCCGAACGCTCGGCCGCCTCGACCATCGACAGGGCGATGCGGTCCTTGACCGAGCTCAGCGGATTGAAGAATTCGAGCTTGGCCAGGATCTCCGCCCGGCAGCCGTAATCCTCGAGCACCCTGTGCAGACGCACCAGCGGCGTGTTGCCGATGGTTTCGCAAATATTGTCGTAGATCCGTTCCCGTACATCGGATTGAGCACCGGCAACCGCCATCTTTCCTTCCCCGTCATGTCCCGACTGGGCGCAATCTAGGCGAAGCCCGGCCGCAGTCCAAGAAACCTCTCGGTTGCCGGCACGGGAGGCTGGCGGCCGCCGGGCGGGCGCGCTAATCCCGGACCGGTATCCGACCCGAGGCGCGGGAGGGAAAGATGACCGGAGGGCCGTTTCCGAGCATGCGGCTGCCGGCGGCATGCGAGCTGCTGGCGCCGGACGGTTCCGAGATCCGCTGTCTGCCGGCGACCGAGCGCGGCAGCATGGTCCATTGCCGGCTGCCGCCCGGCGCCGTCTCGAAGGCGGTCCGCCATCGCACGGTGGAAGAGATCTGGTATGTGCTGGCCGGACGCGGCGAGCTCTGGCGCAGCCGCGGGCAGCGGGAGGAGATCACGCCGCTGGAGCCCGGGACCGCCCACACGATCCCGCTCGGCACCACCTTTCAGTTCCGCAACACCGGCGATCTCCCCCTCGACATCCTGATCGTCACCATGCCACCCTGGCCCGGGGCCGAGGAGGCGGTGCGCACCGCCGATCACTGGCCGGTGGCGGCAGGCGCCACCGACCCGGGCTCCCCGCAACCACAGGACCGACCGGAGAACACGCAGTGAGCACGGGCTTCGCATCGACCGGCGATCTCGCCGAAAAGACCATCACCTTCGACGAGCTGGCACCCGGCATCTACGCCTTCACCACCGAGGGCGATCCCAATTCCGGGGTGGTGGTCGGCGATGACGGGGTGCTGGTGTTCGACGCCCAGGCCACGCCCAAGCAGGCGCGGCGGGTGATCGAGCGGATCCGCGCGGTGACCGACAAGCCCATCCGCCATGTCGTGCTGTCCCATTATCACGCGGTGCGGGTGATGGGCGCCTCGGCCTACGGCGCCGGCGAGATCGTCGCCTCCAAGGGCACCCGCCATCTGATCGAGGAACGCGGCCAGGCCGATTTCGAGAGCGAGGTGGGGCGCTTTCCCCGCCTGTTCGAGGATGTCGAGAGCGTGCCCGGCCTGACCTGGCCGAGCATGGCCTTCGAGAAGGCCCTGACCATCTGGCTCGGCGAGCGACGGGTGGAGCTCATCCATCTCGGCCGCGGCCACACCGCCGGCGACATCGTCGCCTGGATGCCGGACGAGAAGGTCTGCTTCGCCGGCGACCTCGTCGAGTATGGCGCCACCCCCTATACCGGCGATGCCCATCTCCGGGACTGGCCGCAGACCCTGGAGCGGCTGGAGGCGCTGGGTGCGGAAAAGCTGGTGCCCGGACGCGGCGCCGCCCCGGACACCCCGGAGAAGGTCCGCGAGGCGATCAACGGCACCCGGGCCTTCATCGAGGATCTCTACCGCATCGCCGAACAGGGGGTGAAGGCGGGCTGGACCCTCAAGCAGGTCTACGAGCAGGCGATGCGGGAGATGGCGCCCAAATACGGCGAGTGGGTGATCTTCAAGCACTGCATGCCGTTCGATGTCAGCCGTGCCTACGACGAGGCCTCGGGCATCGACTGGCCGCGGATCTGGACCCACGAGCGCGATCTCGAGATGTGGCGGGCGCTGGAGGGCGGCTGACCCGGTTCGATAGACGTTCCCGATCGCGTCGATCCAAACAATAGATTTTACATCCGGGCGGGAAAGTTTAGAACCATTCCAATACCGGCAGCTGGAGGCCGCGAGGGGCCGCCGGTCCCTGCGGCCCGGCCGGGCAGGAACGCCAAGGAGATGGAACGCAGATGTCGAAACGCCCGCTCTTGACCACCGCCGCCGGCATTCCGGTCGGCGACAACCAGAACAGCCTGACCGCCGGCCCCAGAGGGCCGCTTCTGGTCCAGGACTGGCAGCTCTTCGAGAAGCACGCCCATTTCAATCGCGAGCGCATTCCCGAACGGGTGGTCCATGCCAAGGGCTCGGCCGCCTACGGCACGCTCACCATCACCAACGACATCAGCCGCTACTCCAAGGCCGCCATCTTCTCCGAGGTGGGCAAGCAGACGCCGTGCCTGCTGCGCTTTTCCACGGTGGCCGGCGAGCGCGGCGCGGCGGATGCCGAACGCGACGTGCGCGGCTTCGCCCTCAAATTCTATACCGAAGAGGGCAACTGGGACATGGTGGGCAACAACACGCCCGTCTTCTTCGTCCGCGACCCGTACAAGTTCCCCGATTTCATCCGCACCCAGAAGCGCGATCCCAAGACCAATCTCCGCAGCAACACGGCGATGTGGGATTTCTGGTCGCTCTCGCCCGAGAGCATGCACCAGGTCACCATCCTCTTCTCGGATCGCGGCCTGCCCAAGAGCTACCGCCACATGAACGGCTACGGCTCGCACACCTACAGCTTCATCAATGCCGCCGGCGAGCGTTTCTGGGTCAAGTTCCACTTCAAGACCGTCCAGGGCATCGCCTGTCTGACCGACGAGGAGGCGGCGCAGATCGTCGCCGGTGACCGCGAGAGCCACCAGCGCGACCTGTTCTATTCGATCGAGCGCGGCGAATTCCCGAAATGGCGCTTCTGCGTGCAGATCATGCCGGAAGAGGATGCCGAGAAGACCCCCTACAACCCCTTCGATCTGACCAAGGTCTGGCCGCATGGCGACTACCCGCTGATCGAGGTCGGCATCCTCGAGCTCAATCGCAAACCGGAGAACTATTTCGCCGAGGTGGAGCAGGCCGCCTTCGAGCCCTCCAACATCGTGCCGGGGATCAGCTTCTCGCCGGACAAGATGCTGCAGTTCCGCATCTTCTCCTATGCCGATGCCCATCGCTACCGGCTCGGCGTCAACTATGACGGGCTGCCGGTCAACCGGCCGCGCTGTCCGGTCCACACCTATCATCGCGACGGCTTCATGCGCTTCGACGACAATGGCGGTGGATCGGTCAACTACGAGCCCAACAGCTTCGGCGGGCCGGTCGAGGATCCGCGCTACAAGGAGCCGCCGCTCAAGATCTCGGGCGATGCCGACCGCTACGACCATCGCGAGGGCAACGACGACTACACCCAGGCCGGCAACCTCTTCCGGCTGATGAACGGCGCCCAGCAGGAGCGGCTGTTCGCCAATCTGGCGCGGGCCATGGCCGGCGTTCCGGAGGAGATCCTGCGCCGCCAGCTCGGCCATTTCCACAAGGCCGATCCGGCCTACGCCCGGGGCGTGGCGGCGGCCCTCGGCCTCGACGCTTCGGTCATTCCGACCGCGTGAAGTCGCCTCCTGCATGGTGACGGGCGGGGGTTTCGGCCCCCGCCCATTTTTTCGCCTGCTGCCGGCTGCGGCAAAGGGCGGCCGGATTGTTGCAACGCGACAGGATGGGCGCTTGAATGCCGGGAAAGGGAGCAGGCCATGACCGAGACGCCGCTGCCTCTGGCAAGCGAATTCCCTCCCGCCGGCCTCGAGCAGTGGCGGGAGCTGGTGGCGCGCGCCCTCCGCGGCGGCGATCTCGAGAGCCTGGTCTCCCGCACCCTCGACGACATTCCCGTAGAGCCTCTCTACACCCGCGCGCAGGCCGTGCCCGGCGAGGGCCTGCCGGGGACACTTCCCTGGCTGCGGGGCGGACGGGCCGCCGGCAACCTTCCCGACGGCTGGGATATCCGCCAGCTCCATCGCCATCCCGATCCGCAGACGGTGGCCGCGGAGATCGCCGAGGATCTGCAGCGCGGAGTGCGTTCGATCTGGCTGCGGCTCGACCGCCGGCTGCTGCGGGGTGAAGACGCGCCCGACGGGGTGGTGCTTCTGGAAGCGGCGGATCTGTCCCGGATCCTGTCCGTCTGTGCGGAGGCCGGGGCGCCGCTGGTTCTCGATCCCGGCGGCGACTTCCTCCGGATCGCCGAGCTCCTGCTCGCCGTCGAGGACGGCGCCGGGACGGCGGTCGCGTTCGGTGCCGATCCCCTGGGCGCAGCGGTGCTCGGCGAACATCCCGATCCCGCTGCTGCGCTCGCGTCGATGGCCGAGCTCGCGCCCTGTCTCGCCGAACGTTTCGGCGAGGGCCAATTGCTCTGGGCCTCGGGCCTGCCCTGGCACGATGCCGGCGCCTCCGACGCCCAGGAGCTGGCCGCCACCCTCGCCACCGCGATCACCTATCTGCGGCTGCTGACCGAAGCCGGCATCAGTGCCGAGGAGGCGGCCCGCCGCATCGGTCTGCGGCTGGCGACGGATCCCGATCTTTTCGCGACGGCCGCCAAGCTCCGGGCGGCGCGCCGGCTCTGGGCGCAGGTGATGCGCCACAGCGGCATCGAGAAGGTGCCGCCTTTCCTGCATGCGGTGACCGCACCACGGGTGATGACCCGCTTCGATCCCTGGAGCAACATGCTGCGGGTGACGGCGGCCACCCTCGCCGCCGCGCTCGCCGGGGCGGATGCGATCACCTCCCTGCCCTTCGACCATGCGGCGGGATTGCCCGACCGCTTCTCCCGCCGCATCGCCCGCAACACCCAGCTCGTGCTGGCCCTGGAAAGCCGCCTCCACCACCCGATCGACCCCTTGGGCGGAAGCTGGTTCGCCGGACGGTTCTGCGATCGGCTGGCGGAGAAAGCCTGGGATCTCCTGCGCCGGATCGAGGCCGAGGGCGGCATGCCCGAAGCGCTGCGCCGGGGCCTTCCGCAGGCGCAGGTGGCGGCGATGCGTGCGCGACGCCTTCGCGAGATCGCCCGAAGGCGGGAACTGCAGGTGGGGATCGGCAGTTTCGCCCATCTCGAGGAGACGCCGCGACGTCCGCCCGAGCCCGATCTCGGCGCCCTGCGTGGGCGGCTGGCGAAGGCCCGGGCGGCGGGGCGTCTCGCCTCGGTACCGCAGGGGACGCCGACGATCCCGACACTGCGACCCTGGCGTCTGGCGAGCCTTTCGAGCGGCTGCGCGAGCTGAGCGATGCCTTCCGCGCGCGCGAGGGG
>CAYYZI010000241.1:0-5115 GCA_964475675.1 uncultured Geminicoccaceae bacterium | reverse complement strand
CCGAGCCCGGCGTGGAGATGGGGCCACTGGTCACCCGCGAGCACCTGGAGCGGGTGCGCCGCTATATCGACCTCGGCGTGGAGGAGGGCGCGGAGCTGGTGGTGGACGGCCGCGAGTTCCGCATGCAGGGCTACGAGAACGGCTACTTCATCGGCGGCTCGCTGTTCGACCGGGTCACGCCGGACATGCGGATCTACCGGGACGAGATCTTCGGCCCGGTCCTGTCGGTGGTGCGCATGCCGACGCTCGAGAAGGCGGTGGAGATCATCAACGCGCACGAATACGGCAATGGCGTGGCGATCTTCACCCGCGACGGCGGAGTGGCGCGCGAGTTCGCCAATGCGGTGCGGATCGGCATGGTGGGGATCAACGTGCCGATTCCGGTGCCGGTGGCCTATCACAGCTTCGGCGGCTGGAAGCGCTCGCTGTTCGGCGATCATCACATGCACGGGCCCGAGGGCGTGCGCTTCTACACCAGGCTCAAGGCGGTCACCACCCGCTGGCCGACCGGCATCCGCGCCGGCGCCGAATACAAGATGCCGATCCTCGGCTGAGCCCGGTTCCGGCTCTCACGACGTCGCAGGGGGCGGGGATTTCCCCGCCCCTTTGCGTTGTGCCCTCTGCGGCGCTTGCGGAGATGTCGCGGCGAATTCCGGCAGGGTGAAGACCTCGAGCTCCCCGGCGATGCCGGCCAGCCGGTGGTTGCCGAGGGAACGGAGCGCATCCTCGCAGGCCGCGGCGAAGCGGCCGGAGGCGACCACCGGCACCGAGAGCGGCTTGCACAGCCCCTCGAGCCGCTGCACCTCGTTGGCGGCGGGGCCGGTGACCGTGAGATCGAGCCGCTGCCGGGTGCCGACATTGCCGTACATGACCTTGCCGGCATGGAGCCCGATGCCGAGGGCGAAGGGGGGCAGCCCGTGCTCCAGGCGGGTGGCGTTGCTGGCGGCGGCGCGCGACAGCGCCTCCCTCGCGGTCATCACCGCGGCGCGGGCCATTTCCCCCGCCGGGCGGCGGGACCCGTCGATGGGAAAGATCGCCATCACCGCGTCACCGATGAATTTCAGTACCTCGCCGCCATGGTCCAGCACCGCACCCGCGGTGCAGTCGAAATAGTCGTTGATGGTGGCGAAGTAGCTTTCCATGTCGAGCTCGGCGGCGAGCTTCGTGGAACCGCGCAGATCGCTCAGCCACAGCACGCATTCGATTTCCCGCGCATCGCCCCGCTCGACGAGGCCCATCAGGACCTCGCGGCCGGACAGTCGGCCGAGATAGCATTCGAGCAACGCCGTCGCCAGACTGCGCTCGGTGGCCACCTTGATGGCCAGCGCGAACGGTGCCGACAGCCAGCGAAGATTGGCGACTTCCTGCTCGGTGAAGCCGCCGATGCGACGGGTGGCGAAGGAGGCGATCGCACCTTCCATGCCCGGCGGCAGCGACAGCCGTTCGAAGGAGGTCGAACGGCCGTAGCTCTCGAACCAGGCCAGATAATCGGTGACGCCGCCGGCTGCCAGCTTCTCGAACAGCGGATAGCGGGCGCGCACTTCCGCATCCTCCAGCCGGTACCGCCGGAACCCCTCCCGCTCGCTCGCCAGATGATAGAACGGCGCGTTGCGGAACTCGGCGGTGCCGGTGAAGGAGCGCGGCACGGTCTGGATGTAGCAGGTGTCGGTATCGGCATCCCAGTTGATGTCCTGGGCGCCGAGCACCGGGTGCAGCAGGAAGCCGCCGACATTGATGCGGCAGATCGGCAGGCCGCCCTCGACCAGGCGGCGGCCGAGCTCGGCCACGGTGTCGACGAGTTCGCCATCGCGCAGCGCCCGGGCGAGAAGCCAGTCCGCGATGCCGCGAAACAGAAGCGATGCGCTCATCGCGGGTTTCCGTCCGTCCGTCCGGCGGAACCGCCCGCCGTCACAGGAAGGCGATGCTAGTCGAAAGCCGCATCCGGCACCAGCACCCGCAGACGCGCAGCTCCGTCAGGCGATGCGGCCGCCGAGCTCGTCCTCGATATGGGCGCGGACGATCTCCTCGAAACTGGCATCGGCGGCAAAGCCCATGGAAAGACCGCGCTCGGGGGCGAAGCGGGCGGGCCAGGTATCGACGATGGCCTGGATGCGGGCGTCGGGCACAAAGCGCACCCTCGCCGCCACCGCTTCGCCGGCCACCCGGCGCAGGGTCTCGACCATCTCGCCGACCCGCACCGTGAGCCCCGGCAGCACCAGGCTGCGCCATGTGCCGAAGGTCTCCGCCGGCAGGCCGGCGGCATGCTGGAAGGCCTCGATCACCCGTCGCGGCGAGAGCAGATACATGGCCGTGTCCGGGGTCACCGGGCAGACCGCCTCCGCGCCCGCCAGCGGTTCGCGGATGATCGAGCTGGCGAAGGTCGAGGCGGCGAGATTGGGCCTGCCGGCACGGACCACGATGGTCGGCAGGCGGAGGCTGCGGCCGTCGAGGAAGCCCTTGCGGCTGTAGTCGTTGACCAGCAGCTCGCCGGCCGCCTTCTGGGTGCCGTAGGAAGTCTGCGGGGTGAGATGGGTGGTATCGGTGATGATCTCGGGAAGATCGCCGCCATAGACCGCCACCGAACTCGCGAACACCAGACGCGGGCGGCGGCCGCCGTGACGCAGCGCTTCCAGGAGATGGCGGGTGCCGTCGAGATTGACCCGCATGCCGCGGTCGAAATCGGCCTCGGCATCGCCGCTGACAATGGCCGCCAGGTGGAACACGAGGTCGGCATCCTCGACGAGTTCCCGCACCGCCTGCGCATCGCCGATATCGCAGGCTGCGGGGCGAAAGCGCGGATCCTTGAGATCTGCCGGCGGCATCAGATCGGCGCCGACCAGCTCGGTGAGCGGGTGGTCGAAACCCGGCAGCGGCGTCTGCCGTCCGAGCAGGGCCAGCGACAGTTTCCTGCCGAGAAATCCGGCGGCGCCGGTGATCACGATCTTCACGGTCTCCTCCTCATGGCTGTCGGCGCCCGGCGGCGGCCGGATCGTCGGATGGTCATCGCGATGGCGGCCGCTCCGCGCTGCCGGCATGGTCGAGCTGTTCGAGGACATGCAGCAGCGTGAGCAGCACGCGGCCCCGTTGCTGGGCCTCGAGCATCACCTCCTCCCGCCTCGCGCCGGTGAAGATGCGGTCGTAGAACTCGAAGGCCTGCTCGGCGAACAGTCGGAGCCGGGCCACCGCGTCCCCCGCCTCGCTACCGGGCGGCAGCGGTTCCGACAACCAGGCGATCGCGGGCTGCTCCGCCGGCGCCTCGGCCGTGGCCGCGTCCGCCAGCAATCCGGCCAGGGCGGGCTGGCGTTCGATGTGCCGGGCGAGCTCCGGCCGTTCCGCGCAGGCCGCGCGCAGCAGCTCGGCGAGGCGGGCGTCGATCTGCCGGGCGACAGCCGTCAGCTCGGCGGCCGTCTCCACCGCCGGGAGGGCCGGGCGGGTTGCGCCCGCCGGCCGTGCCGCATGATAGGCGGCGCGTCGTCGGGCCCGCAGCCGGGCGGCGTCGGCCAGGGCCTCGCGGGCGATTTCCTCTGCCATCTCCTCGGCCTCGCGGCTGGTGGCCGTGGCCCCGAGGCCGGCGCAGAGATGGAACAGCGCCTCCTGCAGCCGTACCGCCACCGCCAGCACGCGGTAGGGGCTGGCCAGTTCCGGCCGATGCTCCCAGAGCTCGAGGCTCTGCAGGGCATCCTCGTCGATCAGACCGGGCGGCACCGGTTCCGGCTCGGCTTCGGTGACCCCGTGGCGGCGGCCGCCTGCCCGGATCTCGGCGATGCGCCGGCGTGCCTCCGCGGCGAGGCCGGCGAAGAGTTCGGCGGTATCGGCGCGGCCCGCCTCGCGGCAGAGCTCGGCGAGATGCTCGTAGCGCGCGGCCAAGGGTTCCAGCATGCAGGTGGCGAAGGCGACGACGTCGCGAGGTTCGACTGCCGGTGGCGGGAACTCTTGATCTTTCCTGCTCATTGCGCGAAGCCTCCCCCTGGCGGCCGGGACCGCTGCCCGGCCCTTCCGCGCTGCGACGAAATGCCAAGGCATCGGCCGCAACCTGACTGTGCATGCTGGCACCAACATTGACGGCGATCAATGTGGCTCGGTGGCCGCGGCACTAAGGGAACAACGCGATCCAATCTCGAGGGAGTCAAGCGTGGCGTATCAGGATAGACCCCGCTCCTGGTCGCGCGTCGATTCACGTCGTGCATCTGTTGCTGCCGCTCGGAGCCCCCTGGGGCTCCTGATTCTGTTGCTGTTCGGCTGGACAATGCTGCTGTGGCAGGCACCGGCGGCGCAGGCGGCCGGCAATCTCGAACGCTTTCTGGCCGAGGTACCGGCCGGCGAGATCATGCCCGGAGCCGAACGCTACGGCGAGATCACCGGGCCGCCGACGGTGGCTCCGGTCTATGCCGGCGAGAAGCAGCTCGGCTACGCCTTCCTCAATTCCGACATCGTCGACGCCAGCGGCTATTCGGGCAAGCCGATCTCGATCCTGGTCGGCATCGACATGAAGGGCGTGATCACCGGCCTGAAGCTCGTCGAGCATCACGAGCCGATCGTGCTGGTGGGCATTCCCGAAAAGAAGATCACCGATTTCATCGGCCGCTACATAGGCCTCGACGTCGCGGCTCTGGCCCGCGGCCAGCAGCGGCCGCGGCTGGATATCGTCAGCGGCGCCACGGTGACGGTGATGATCATCGACGATTCGGTGGTGGAATCGGCCCTTGAGGTGGCCAAGGCCTACGGGCTCGGCGGGCTCGAGGCAGAGGCGACGGGCTCCGCCGCGGCCGCCGCCCGCAAGGTGCTGGTCGATACCGGCCCGGGCGAGATCGAGGACTGGGCCGGTCTGTTGGTCGACGGGGCCATCGCCAGGCTCAAGCTCACCGTGGGCGATGTCAACGCGGCCTTCGAGAAGCTCGGCGACCCCAGGGCCGCCGCCCGCCCCGAGCCGGGCAGGCCCGAGGATCTGTTCATCGAGCTCTACACCACGCTGGTGACCATCCCCACGGTCGGCCGCAGCCTTTTGGGCGACAACGAATACCGGGCCCTGCGCAAATGGCTGAAGGAGGGCGACCAGGCCTGTCTGCTGGCGGCCCGGGGGCGCTATGCAGACCGGAAGAGCACCCGCCTGAACTC
>CAYYZI010000240.1:0-5148 GCA_964475675.1 uncultured Geminicoccaceae bacterium | reverse complement strand
GTACCACTATCGGCGTGGAATAAATCCGGACGTCCTCGGTCTTCTATATCCGGGGCGCATCTGGGGGAAGAAGAGGGATGGAGGGAGCCGCCGGCAGATCCGCTGCCGAGCTGGACCCGCAGGCGGTGGTTGCCTGGCTCGAGTGGTACGCGCTCGGCGGTGTCGATTGCTGCCTGCGTGAACCGGGCGAGCCGGCCGCAGCGGAGCCGCGCCCCATGGCCGGCGATGCTGCGCCGCACCCGCCATCGCCGCCGGTTTCTCCGGCGCTGTTCGCCGCGCCGCCGGCAGCGGGCGGTCCGGTCGCGGATGCGCGCGGCCTGGCCCGTGCCTGCCCGACCATCGAGGCCCTGCAGGCTGCTCTCGAGGCCTTCGACGGCTGTTCGCTCAAGCAGACCGCCACCCGCCTGTGCTTCGCCGACGGCAGTCCCGAGGCCCCGCTGATGCTGATCGGCGAGGCGCCGGGCGCGGAAGAGGACCGGCAGGGGCGGCCCTTCGTCGGGCCCAGCGGCAAGCTGCTGGATCGCATCCTTTCCTGGATCGGTCTCGACCGCCGCAGCGTGTGGATCACCAACGCGATTTTCTGGCGGCCGCCGGGCAACCGGGCCCCGACCGCGGCGGAGCTGGCGATCTGCCAGCCCTTCCTCGAGCGCCAGATCGAACTGCTGCGGCCCGAGCTCATCCTGTTTCTGGGGGGCATCGCGGCGCGGGGGCTGCTCGGCGTCAAGGAAGGAGTTACGCGTTTGCGCGGACGGGAATTCGTCTACCGCGGGGAAGGTCTGGGGCAGCCGGTGCCGGCGATGGTCACCTTTCATCCCGCCTATCTGCTTCGCCAGCCGGCCCAAAAACGCCTGGTCTGGCGGGATTTCCTCAAGGTGCGGGAGCGCCTCGAGGAGGTCGCCGCCGAGCGTCTGCCGGCGGCCGCCGCGGATGCCACGGAGCAGCCGGCAGGGAGCCGCCCATGAGGGCAAGAGCGGGTATCGACCTGTCGCGGCTGACGCTGCTGCTGGGCCTTTTGTGGCTGGGCATGGTGGCGGCCAGCGTCGGGCCGCGGGCCAACGATGCGCAGGGAACCCGGCTCGCGCGGCTGGTGCCGCTGGTCGAGCCGCCGGTGGTCCTCGATCGCCTGCCGCGCCCGCTTTCCCGCCGTGACGCCGATCTCTACCGGCGCATCTTCGCGGTCCAGGAAAAGGGGCGCTGGCGGGAGGCCGACCGGCTGATCGGGCAATTGCGCAGCAAGCTCCTGATGGGGCATGTGCTGGCCCAGCGCTACCTCCACCCCACCGCCTATCGTTCACGCTACAGCGAGCTCAGGGCCTGGCTCGCCGCCTATGCCGACCTGCCCGAGGCTACCCGGATCTACAGGCTGGCCGTCAAGCGGCGACCGCCGGGTGCCGCCCCGCCCTCCCGGCCGCTCAACGGCTATCTGGCGGGGGCCGGGCAGAATCTGCGCGAACCGGGCAAGCAGGCGAACGCCGGGGAAACGCTTCCCCCGCAGGCGCGCCGCTGGCTGCGGCAGATCGCGCGGGCGGTGGCGGCGGGCCGTACCGCGCATGCGGCCGGGCTCCTGAAGAATGCCTCGAAAGCGCATGTCCGCGACGTTCGGCTGCGCGATCGTGCGGCCTGGATCGTGGCCCGCGGCTATCTCGCCGACGGCAAGGACGCGGCCGCCTATCGCCTGGCGGCGGCCGCCGCCGAGCGTTCCGGCGAGATCCTGCCGGGCCTGCACTGGACCGCCGGGCTGGCCGCCTGGCGGCTGGGGGATCGGGCCGCTGCGGCACGTCACTTCGCGGCCCTGGCCACCAGCAGCCTGGCCGACCACGAGGGCAAGGCGGCAGCCGCCTTCTGGGCGGCACGGGCCTATCTGGTCACCGGCCGGCCGCAACTCGCAGCCCGTTTCCTGCGCCTGAGCGCCTCCGCCAGCGACGGCTTCTACGGGCTGATCGCCCAGGCCACGCTGGGGCAGCCGATCCGCTTCGAATGGGACGAGCCGGGGCTGCGCGACGAGCTGGTCTCGCTGCTGATCCGCTTTCCCGGATCCCGCCGGGCGCTGGCCCTGGCCCAGGTCGGCCAGTCGCGTCTGGCCGAGGCCGAGATCCGCAAGCTGGCGGCGCGCGCCCGCCCACGGCTGCTGCGGGCCCTGGCCGCGCTGGCCGAAAGTGTCGGCCTGCCGGCCGCCCAGATGCGGGTGGCACAGCGTCTGCGCCTGATCGACGGCCGCCGTCACGACGGCGCCATGTTCCCCATTCCGGGCTGGCAGCCGGAAGGAGGATACCGGGTCGACCGGGCATTGCTGTTCGCGCTGGCCCGTGCCGAGAGCGGTTTCGATCCCAATGCCAGGAGCGCGCGCGGCGCGCTGGGGCTGATGCAGATCATGCCCGCCACCGCGGTGCGCGTCGCCAGCAACGGCAACATCCGCTATCGCGGGCGTCGCGACCTTCGCGACCCGGTCAAGAACCTGACCATCGGCCAGGCCTATGTCGCCCAGCTTCTCGAGGAGGACCTGAGCGGGCGCAGTCTCATTCATCTGGCGCTGGCCTACAATGCCGGCCTCAGCCGGCTGAAGCGCTGGCACAAGCGGCTGCAGCGCTTCGAGGACGACCCGCTCCTCTATCTGGAAAGCGTGCCGGTGGCGGAATCCCGTCTCTACGTCAAGAAGGTGCTGGCCAATCTCTGGGCCTACCGGATCCGCCTGGGCCAGCAGGTTCCTTCGCTCGAGGCACTGGCCGCCAACGCCTGGCCGACCTACGTTCCCCTCGAGGCGGCGGAGATGTGGCGCGATGCCCGGTCGAATTGACGAAACCATTCCCTTCCGCCCGCTGCGCATCGCCGTGCTGACGATCTCCGATTCCCGGGACGAGGCGAGCGACCGCTCCGGCGCCGTTCTCGTCGAGCGTCTCGAGAAGGCCGGCCACATCCTCGCGGCGCGGGCCATCGTCCGTGACGAGATCGACGAGATCGTGGCGCAGCTGCGGGGCTGGTCGGAAGATCCCGGGATCGAGGTGGTGCTGACCACCGGCGGCACCGGGCTGACCGGGCGTGACGTGACACCCGAGGCGCTGGCCCGAATCGCCGAAAAGCGCATCCCCGGTTTCGGCGAGCTGTTCCGCTGGCTGTCCTATGCTAAGATCGGCACCTCGACCATCCAGTCGCGCGCCGATGCGGCGGTCGCGAGCGGAACCTACATCTTCTGCCTGCCCGGCTCGCCCGGCGCCTGCCGCGATGCCTGGGACGAGATCCTGCAGACCCAGCTCGACATCCGCTACCGGCCCTGCAACTTCGCCGAGATGATGCCGCGGCTGCGCGAGCACGAAGGCCGCGGCTGAGGATCAGAAGCGCAGCCGGGCGCTCACGGTGACGATGTCGATGCTGTTCTCGTAGCTGGCATCGAGCTCGGCACGGAAGGTGTTGCCGACACCGGCGGTCTCCTGGCGCACCTCGGAATCATCGACGAAGATGTGGGTGTAGCCGAGGGCCAGATCGAACCAGGAGGTCGGTGCCCAGGACAGGCCTGCGGTCAGCCAGAAGCGATCGTTGCCGGGGATGCGCGGCGTGCGGTAGCGGGTGCGGATGGGAGTCTGGTCGTAGGCCATGCCGAAGCGCAACGCGAGATCCTCGCGCGGGCGATAGGTCGCGCCGACCGCATAGAACCAGCTCCCCTTCCATTTTTCCTCGGTGACATTGTCGGCCTCGGCGGGATTGTCGAACTTGACGCGCAGCTCGTCGAACTCGTTCCAGTCGGTATAGACGGCGTCGGCCATCACCGCCCATTCCTGGTTGACCTGCTGGAAGATGCCGAAGGAAATGCTTTGCGGTGTGGTCAGGCGGGCGGAGGCGTCGCTGTCGACGAAGCGCCCGGTGGCCGCAGACAGGGCCGCGCCGATGCCCGCATTGTCGAGCGTGAAATCGACCTCGCCCTTGAGATTGTGATCGATCTTGGAACGGTAGCCGACGCCGAGACGGGTGCCCCGCCGGGGCTCGAGGATGGCCCCGAGGGTGAAGCCGTAGGCCCAGTCATCGCCCTCCAGCCGGCTGCGCCCGTCCTGGGTGGTGGGCACCGCACCGGGAATCCCGGCAACCGCGCCGATGGTACCGAAATCGACCGCGTTCGTCAGCCTGGCGTCGATGTACTGGATCTGGGCGCCGAACCCGAGGCTGAGCCAGGGCAGCGGTCGCACCGCCACCGTGGGGCCGATATTGACCGTCTTGAGCTCCGAATCGATGGCGTGATAGCGGCCCACCCAGCCGTCCGGATAGTGGGTTTCGAGACCGTAGGGCACGGTCAGCGCGAGGCCGAAGCGCCAGACATCGTCGACGGCATAGGTGGCATAGAGGGCCGGCACGGTCTCGTCTTCGGCGATGTCGCCCTTGCTGCTGCGGCCGCCCACCGCGGTGGCGGTGACGGTCGTCGCGCTGGCGCTTTCGAGCTTCGATCGGGGCACGATGCGGCTGACCACGAACTGCACCTGGCCACCTTCCTGGTAGCCCAGGGCCGCCGGGTTGAAGAACATGAAGCTCGGATCCTCGGCGGCGGCGGTGGCGCCGGCGAAGGCATTGCCGAGGGCGGTGGCCGATTGCTCCTTGAGTGCGAAGCCGGCGGCCCTGGCCGGTCCCGACAGGACCAGGGCGAGCGCGGCACATGCACCTGCGGTGACGATTTTCCGGTTGCTCGGCATCCGAGTCCTCCCAGATGGAGACGTTGCGCTCCTTGCCACCGTTCTTGCCAATGACTTGCCTGCGCCAATGGCTTAGCCGCGCCAAGGACTTACCCGTAGTTTCCGTGCACCGCTAGTGCGCGGACGCTACAGTTGACGCCGGATATTCGGCAGCCTGCGACCTCTGTAGCCAGCGTGGGTCATTGAATCCGGCTTGCACGGTACCCATCATGACGGTCGGATGCGGTGCTCCGAAAGGAACCGAACGCATGGCGAGATGGAACCACCGACGGAGACGCCACCGGGCTTTCGTCGCCCTGCGCACGGTGGTCGTCTTGCTGCTGGGCCTCGCCCTGGCCGCACCGCTCGAAGCCGCCGAGCCCAGCCACTCGTGGATCGAGGGCACGGTCGTCGCGCAGCAGGCACCGGTCCACGCCTGCGGCCATGACTGCGCCGGCGCCATCCTCCTCTGCGGCCAGCACGGCTCCTGTTCTCT
>CAYYZI010000239.1:0-5154 GCA_964475675.1 uncultured Geminicoccaceae bacterium | reverse complement strand
CAAAATAGCAGCCTCTCTATTATCCCCAGATAAAAGCAATGTAGCTTCGTACATGTTCAAGGTGGCCGGCACCGAGCATGGTGTCACCTCGCTGCAGATGGACATCAAGATCGCCGGCATCACCGAGGAGATCATGGGCACCGCCCTCAGCCAGGCCCGTCGCGGGCGCATGCACATCCTCGGCGAGATGGCGAAGGCGCTGGGCATGCCGCGACCGGAAATGCGCGAGACGGTGCCGCGGATCACCACCCTGCAGGTGCCCACCGACAAGATCGGTGCGGTGATCGGCCCGGGCGGCAAGACCATCCGCGAGATCACCGAGCGCACCGGCACCAAGATCGACATCCAGGACGACGGCACGGTGCGCATCGCCGCCGCCGATGCCGAAGCCGCCAAGAAGGCGGCCGACTGGATCCTCGGCCTGACCGCCACCCCCGAGGTCGGCAAGATCTACGAGGGCAAGGTGGTGCGGGTGGTCGATTTCGGCGCCTTCGTCAACTTCCTCGGCAATTACGATGGCCTGGTCCACATCTCGGAGCTGACCGACGGCCGGGTGGAGAAGGTGACCGACGTCGTCAAGGAAGGTGATATCGTCAAGGTCAAGGTGCTGGCCATCGACGACCGCGGCAAGGTCAAGCTGAGCATGCGCGCGGTCGATCAGGAAACCGGCGAGGAGCGTCAGGTCGAGCCGCGTGCCCCGAGAGGCGGCGGGCGGCGCCGGGCATGACGGGCGGCTCCGCATGGCTTGGAACGATGGTCGTCGGGGGGCGGGTCCGCCCTTCGACACCATCGACGGCATGACCGCGTGGCGGGGTCGTGGCGTTGGTTTCGCCGAACAAGGGAAGTGACTGGATGAGTTTGGTCGAGCCCATGGTCGTCTCGGGCCAGGAAGTCTGGCCCCTCGTGGAGGGCGGCAAGGGCGTGGCGGTCAGCAATGGCCGGACCGCCGGAGCCTGGGCGGCAGCAGGGGGCGTCGGCACGATTTCCGGCGTCAACGCCGATGTGATCGACGACAATGGCGAGTATGTGCCCCTGACCTACAAGGGGCGCAACCGTCGCGAACGGCACGAGGAACTGGTGGCCTACTCGATCCGGGGTGCCATCAGCCAGGCCCGCATCGCCCATGAACTGCGACAGGGCGAAGGCCGCATCCATCTCAACGTGCTGTGGGAGATGGCCGCCTGCGAGCGCATCCTCAAAGGCGTGCTGGAAGGTGCGAAGGGCCTGGTGCACGGGGTCACCTGCGGCGCCGGCATGCCTTACCGTCTGTCCGAGATCTGCGCCCGCTACGAGGTCTACTACTATCCCATCGTCTCCTCGGCGCGGGCCTTCCGGGCGCTGTGGAAGCGTGCCTATCATCGCTTCTCCGACTGGCTCGGGGCGGTGGTCTACGAGGATCCGTGGCTGGCCGGCGGCCACAACGGCCTGTCCAACAGCGAGGATCCCCGCAAACCGGAATCGCCGTTCCCGCGGGTGCTCGAGATCCGCAAATTCCTGCGCAGCATCGGCCTCGACCATGTGCCCATCGTCATGGCCGGCGGGGTGTGGAACCTGAGCGAATGGAAGGACTGGATCGGCAACCGCGATCTCGGTCCGATCGCCTTCCAGTTCGGCACCCGGCCGCTGCTGACCAAGGAAAGCCCGATCCCCGAGGCCTGGAAGAAGCGGCTTCTGGAGCTGGAGCCGGGCGATGTGCTGCTGCACCGCTTCAGTCCCACCGGCTTCTACTCCTCGGCGGTCTACAACGACTTCCTGCACGAGCTGGTGGAGCGCTCCGAGCGCCAGGTGCCGGTGCGCGCCGAGCCCTGTCCGGAAGAGGGCTTCACCGAATTCTTCGCGCTCGGCCGCGCCAAGCGCGGGGTCTACATGCGTCCCGAGGATCACCGCCGGGTGCAGGAATGGGCGGAAGCCGGCTTCAGCCAGCCGATGCGCACCCCCGACGAGACCATGATCTTCGTCACTCCCGAGCGGGCCCGCCAGATCCGGCGCGACCAGGCCGATTGCATGGGCTGTCTCAGCCAGTGCAAGTTCTCGAGCTGGAAACAGGAAGAGAACTACACCACCGGCAGGCTCCCCGACCCCCGTTCCTTCTGCATTCAGAAGACGCTGCAGGACGTCGCCCATGGCCGCGGCGATCCGCTCGACAACCAGCTCATGTTCGCCGGTCACAACGTCTTCCGTTTCCGACAGGATCCCTTCTACGCCAACGGCTTCGTGCCTACGGTACGGGAACTGGTGCAACGCATCCTTGCAGGTGCGTGATCAGGTCGCGGTTGACGGGCGCGCGAACGAGAACCATTCTAGTTCAAAGAAGCTCGAAGGCTCGCGACGCCGGGAGCGTTTCGGGCGCATGGCAATTTGGGGGTAGCATGAGCGGGTCCGAGATCAGCCTCGCAAGACAGCTCAAGGCGCGGGGCCTGCGGCCGACGCGTCAGCGGCTGGCGCTCGCCCATCTCCTGCTCGGCAACGGCGCGCGGCACGTAACCGCGGAGGAGCTCTTTCACGAGGCGCGCGACAGCGGCATCCCGGTGTCGCTGGCGACCGTCTACAACACCCTGCACCAGTTCACCCGTGCCGGGCTGCTGAGCGAGGTGGTGGTCGGCAGCGGCCAGAGCTATTTCGACACCAACGTCACCTCGCACTGGCATTTCTACGACCGCACCACCGGCGAAGTGGTCGACATCCCCGACGAGGCCATCGCCTTCGCGCGTCTGCCCGACCCGCCTCCGGGCAAGGTCATCGACCGCGTCGATGTGGTGATCCGGGTCCGCCACGCCGATCAGCCGCAGCCGGTCTCCACCGGCGAGGATGACTGACAGGACCGGTCCGCCGCCCCCGGTTCAGGGGGTGACACCCCAGAGATTGTCCCGTCGCGTCCAGCCCCGATCGCCTTCGAGATCGATCAGGCACCAGTCCTTCTGACAGCTCACCAGTTCGGCGATCACCCCGGGCTCGACCCGCAGCAGGGTGCGGGCGCCGCTGTTCGGACTGCGCCGGATCTCCACCACCTGCTTGCCGGTGATCAGGACATTGTGCCGCCGCGACAGCAGGCTCGAATGGATCCAGCCGGTCTCGCCCTCGGGGTCCACCACCTGGCGCCACTGATCCGACTCGGCGACGATCTTCACCGGCAGGCCGCGCCGCCGGTAGACCCAGCGCACCGGATACTGTGAACCGGGTCCGGTCCGCATGTTGACCTCGTCGGAGGCCAGGGAGGCGAAGCGCGGCAGCGGCAGGCCGCTCTCGCCGATGCGCTGCGCCTGTTGGGCATCAGCCGCGGCGGAAAGCAGGAGCACCCAGAGCAGCAGCAGCCCGGCGACGGCGTCCCGCCCGAATCGCCGGCGCGCCGATCGCGGAGTGGGTCGGGAAGAATCGGCAGATCCGTCGGGCATGGAACGTTTCTCGTCTGCTGGGGCGGAAAGCGGCCCGATCCGCGCAAGGGCATTTGTGATCAACCCGCCTTTTTGCTAAGGGCGTTCGCCACGAACCACAAGTGTCGCGTGAAGGAGTATGGAGGATGGGGCGTAACCGGCCGCTGGTGATCGTCACGCGGAGGCTGCCCGAAATCATCGAAGCGCGGATGATGGAGCTGTTCGAGACCCGGCTCAACGATACCGACCAGCCGATGTCCCGCGAGGAGCTGCGCGAGGCGATGCAGAGCGCCGATGTGCTGGTGCCCACCGTGACCGACCGCATCGACGCCAAGCTGCTGGCCCATGCCGGTCCGCGCCTCAAGCTGATCGCCAATTACGGCACCGGCGTCGACAATATCGATGTCGATGCCGCCTACAAGCGCGGCATCACCGTCACCAACACCCCCGGCGTGCTCACCGAGGACACCGCGGACATGACCATGGCCCTCATCCTCGCCGTCTCGCGACGGCTGGTGGAGGGTGAGCGTCTGGTGCGCTCGGGCAAATGGAGCGGCTGGAGTCCCACCTCCATGCTCGGCCACCGGCTGTGGGGCAAGCGCCTCGGCATTCTCGGCATGGGCCGGATCGGCACCGCCGTGGCCCGCCGCGCCCGCGGCTTCGGGCTCGCCATCCACTACCACAACCGCCGCCGCGTGCACGAGGATCTGGAGCACGAGCTGGAGGCCACCTACTGGGAGAGCCTCGACCAGATGCTGGCGCGGATCGACATCCTCTCGGTCAACTGCCCGCACACCCCGGCGACATATCATCTGCTCTCGGCGCGCCGCCTCAAGCTGCTGCGTCCCCACGCGATCCTGGTCAACACCTCGCGCGGCGAGGTGGTCGACGAGGTGGCACTGACCCGCATGCTGCGCAGCAAGGAGCTGGCCGGCGCCGGGCTCGACGTGTTCGAGCACGAGCCGGCGATCAATCCCAAGCTGCGCGAGCTGCCCAACGTTGTGCTGCTGCCGCATATGGGTTCGGCCACCATCGAGGGGCGGATCGACATGGGCGAGAAGGTGATCATCAACATCAAGACCTTCGTCGACGGGCACCGCCCGCCGGACCGGGTGCTGCCGAGCATGGTCTGAGGCCGGCTTTCAGCCGGCGGCCTCCGGCGGCACCACCACCGCGGTCTCCAGATCGGGCTCGCCCAGCTCCTCCAGCATCGCCCGGCGAGCCCGGTCGCGCAGCGCGATGATCTCGGCGAAGCCGCGCCCCTCGGGCGTGAGCGTCTCGAGCACCGCGATCTCCACCGCACTCCGCTGGGGCAGCCATTGCCAGGCGCGGAGAATGGAGCGGGTGCCGCGGATGGTCACCGGCACCACCGGCGCACCCAGCTCCGCGGCCACCCGGAAGCCGCCCAGATGGAAGGGCAGCAGGCCGGGCGCGCGGTCGAAGGTGCCTTCGGGAAACACCACCAGCAGCCGGTCCCCGGCCAGCGCCTCGCGGATCCGCGCCAGCTCGCCTTCGAGCTCCCCGGCCCGTCCCCGTTTGACGAAAACCGCACCCAGACGCCGCAGAAACGGCCCGGCGACCGGGTTGCGGGCCAGTTCCTCCTTGGCCACGAAGGCGAGCTTTCGAGGCAGGGCTGCCAGCAGCACCAGCCCGTCCAGATAGCTCGCATGATTGGCCACCAGCACCGCTTCGCCGCGCGGCAGACGTTCGAGCCCGCGCACCGTGAGCGGAATCCCCGCGAGCCTTAGAAACAGCCGTGCCAGCCGGTGCAGCAGCGCGAACC
>CAYYZI010000238.1:0-5155 GCA_964475675.1 uncultured Geminicoccaceae bacterium | reverse complement strand
GATGGTGAAATGCACCAGATCGACCGACGGATCGGCCTTCAGCAGGTTGCGCCAGACCCGGAGCCCCGGATAGGGCAGGCCGGAGACCAGCAGCACCCGCAGCCGGTCGCGCACGCCGTTGACGAACAGGGTCTGGCGGTTGTTGAGGGTGGTGAGCTCGCCGTCCCTGGCCTCGACCTCGGCCTCCAGCACCGTCCGGCCGGCCTTGTCCAGGGTGAAGGGAACGGTGGCCGTCTGTCCCGGCAGGATGCGGGTTTCGGCGATCACCTCGCCGTCGCGGCGGACGGTGAGACGCAGGGGCGTGCGGCGTTCGGTGGCCGGCCGCTCGATCACCCGCAATCGCAGTTCCTGCGGCTCGCCGACCACGGCGAAGCTCGGCGCCGCCTCGACCACCAGCGCCCGGTCGCTCTCGTCCGGCCGGCCGGTGAGCAGCACCTGGAAGGGCATCTCCTCGGGCCAGCCGGCGGGATCGCCCGGCAGATCGTGGACCTGGCCGTCGGTGACGGCGATGATCCCGGCGAGGCGGCTGCGGTCGATCTCGCCGAGGGCCTCGCGCATGCGGGAAAAGAGCGGCGTGCCGTCGCGCCCGTCACCGCGCACGGTGATCTCGCGCAGCTCGATACCGGGCAGCCGGGCGAGGCGCCGGCGCAGATCGGCGAGCGCTTTTGCCGTCTGCTGCGGTCGCACATCGAGCCGCTGGCTGGGGGAACGATCCTCCACCAGCAGCACGATGTTGCCCAGCGGATCGCGTTCCTCGCGATAGAGCGACGGCCCGGCCAGGGCCAGCAGCAGGAGGCCGAGGAAGAGCGCGCGAAAGCCGGTGCCGCGGGCCCGGCGCCACAGGCCGAAGCCGAGCAGGAGAAGCGCCAGGACGGCGAGCAGGCCGAGCAGCCAGAGCGGCAGCCAGGGTGCCCAGGCGATGCTGCTGCCGTTCATTGGCTGAGCCTCTCCAGCAGGGCCGGAATGTGCACCTGGTCGGTCTTGTAGTTGCCGGTCAGGGCATACATCACGAGGTTGACGCCGAAGCGCCGGGCCATCTCCCTCTGCCGCTCGCCGCCCGGCACGGTCGGCAGCAGCGGCGCCCCGAGCTCGTCGACGGCCCAGGCTCCGGCCCAGTCATTGGCACCGATGATGACGCTGGACACCCCGTCATTGATGCCCGCGGGGGGCTCGTCCACCCACACCGTCTGACCGGTGAAGCGGCCGGGAAAATCCCGCAGCAGATAGAAGGAACGGGTCAGCGCGTGGTTCTCGGGCACCGGCACCAGGGGCGGCAGATCGAGACCGTCGAGGAGCTGGGCCAGGCGCTGCTCGCCGGGACCTCCGCTCTGCCCCGGCAGCAGCCGGCCGCCATCGCCGGTGTCGAACAGAATCATGCCGCCGTTCTTCAGATAGGTGTCGACGCGGGCGAGGGTGCCCGCCGGCAGATCCGGATGTTCGGGTGGCACCGGCCAGTAGAGCAGCGGGTAGAGGGCGAGCTCGTCGGTGGCCGGATCGACCCCCACCGGGTCGCCCGGCTCGACCGACGTGCGCCGGGCCAGAACCAGACCGAGCCCGTCGAGACCGGCTGCGCTCCGCCGGTCGACCTCCGGCAGGCCGGTGCGCACATAGGCGAGGCGGGTCAGCGCCAGGCGTTCGGCCAGGACCGCATCGTCCTCCGCCGCCCCGGCCACGGCGGGGAAGAGAAGCAGCAGCGCGATCGCTGCCGCCGCCGGCCGCAGCAGGCCGCGCAGGGCCAGCGCGATCAGCAGATCGGCCAGGGCCAGCAGCAGCGCCGCCGTCAGCAGCCAGGGCGCGAGCGGCGTTTCGCGGCCGCGCTCATAAGGCCGGACATCGGGTACCAGCGCCCCGAGATCGAGGGCGATGCTGTCGTGCACGCCCTTCTGCAGGTTGAGGGCGATCCCCGGCGCCGCCTCGGAGCCCTCCTCGGCGGCCACCGGCGCCCAGAGGCCGGGCGGGGTGTCGGGGCCGGGCATCGCGGTTGCCAGTTCTCCGGCCGGCAGCGGCAGGATCTCGGCGGCCGGCGGACGCAGGCGGCCGAAGCCATCCAGTAGACGGGTGGCCCGCAGCATGCCTTCGGGGCGTCCGCCCACCCCCGGCGCCAATGCGATGGTGCGGCGCATGATATCGATGAACAGATGGGAAAGCGGCAGGCTGGTCCAGCTCGTGTTGGCGGTGGTGTGGACCAGCAGCAGCCAGCCCTCGCCGAGGCGACGGCCGGTGATGATCGGCGTGCCGTCCTCGAGCGTGGCGAGGGTAGCACCGGCCAGCTCGGGTCCCGGTTCGGCCAGCACCTGACGGTAGACCAGCGCTTCGGGGCTGGTCTCCAGACCGGCGAACGGCCCCTCGTTCGGGAAGGGGGCGAAGGGCAGCGGCTTCGACCAGGACATCGCCCCGCCCAGGATGCGGTCGCCCTGGCGCAGGCGGATCGGCAGCAGATCGTCGCCACCGGCGGCGAGACGTGGCCCGGCGAAGCGCAGCAGCACCCCGCCGCGGCGGATCCAGCCGGTGAGCAGTTCCTGCTCGTTGTCGGTGAGCCGGCCGACATCGGCCAGCACGATCATCGACAGGGGCGCCTGAACGAGATCGGCGATCTCCCCTTCGCGCAGCTCGGCGTAGGGGCTCAACGCGCGGCTGACGAAATAGAGCTCGGAGAGGAGCGGCTGCGCCTCGGGGTCGCGGCCGGCGCCGGTGAGCCCGACGATCCGTCGCCGCCAGCGCTCGTCGAACAGCACCACCGTGCCGGCGCCGAGGGTGTCGGTCTCGAGGCGGGCGATGCGGTTCCTGAGTTCCAGCGGCAGGGTGATGCTGCCGCGGCCGATGCGCTCGCCCTCGGCGAAGGCCAGCAGGGTGCGGGCCAGCACCTCGCCGCCCGGACCACGGGCCAGTACCGGCACCAGCTCCGCCGGTCCCGGCGCCGGGCGCACCATTTCCAGTGCCAGCATGTCGCCCTCGGACGCCGGTTCGCGCAGCAGCCGGGCGCGCCGGACGGGATCCTCGGCGAACACGGTGAGCGGCCCCAGCCGCCTGAGAGCGCGAGCGAAATCGGCCGCCACCTCGCGTTCCTCGGCGCTGGCGACGATGCCGTCGGTCAGCCAGAACACGGTGAACTGGGGCTCGTGGAGCTGAGCCAGGATCTCGAGCGCGGCCTCGTGGCGCACCGGCCAGGGGCGGGGCGTGAAGTCGGCGGCGCGACGGGCGAGCCGGCCGGGATCATCGGCCAGCAGCACCGGTCCGTCGCTGCCGGGGGCGGTGCGCAGGAGATAGACCGTGCGGCTTTCGCGCTGGGCCCGCGCCAGCAGGTCCTGGAGGGTGGCCAGCCGGCGCTTCCAGTGGGGTGCGGCGGCCCAGCCGTCATCGAGCACGATCAGGATCGGATCGGTCCCGGCCAGGCGCGGGCGCGGATCGAGCACCGGTCCGGCCATCGCCAGGATCAGCAGGGCGGCAATGGTCAGGCGCAGCAGGAGCAGCCACCAGGGGGTGCGCGCCGGCGTCCGTTCGCTGCTCAGCAGTCGCGCCAGGATCATCAGCGGCGGGAACACCACCCGCTGCGGTGCCGGCGGCGTCGCCCGCAGCAGCCACCAGATCGCCGGCAGCGCGGCCAGGGCCAGCAGCAGCCAGGGTTGGGCGAAGGCGAGAGGGCCGAGCGGCAGCATCACTCAGTCGACGGCGCTGGGGGCCAGCATCTGGTAGAGCGTCAGCAATCCGGATGCGGCGGCGCGATCGGTACGATGGGTGGCGAAATTCCAGCCCCGCGACAGGCAGAGCTGGCGCAGGCGGTCGCGGTGGGCGGAGAACAGGCGGCGGTAGCGGGCGCGGACCTCGCGCACATTGCCGATCAGATGACGCCCCTCCTGTTCCGGCCCCTCGAACAGTACCCGCCCCTCGAAGGGCAGTTCCTCCTCGGCGGGATCGTTGATCTGCAGCACCGCGGCGCGCAGGCCGAGACCGGTGTACCGGCCCAGCACTGCCTGCCAGCGCTCGGCCGGAGCGAGGAAGTCGGAAACCAGCACCAGACGGGCATGACGCGGCAGCCGCACCACCGGCGTCAGGGTCTGCGGAGCGGCGGGCATCGCCAGGCTGCGACACAGCGCGTCGAGGCCGAAGCGGCCGCTGCGCGGCGGCTCGCCGGAACCGAGCAGGGCCACCCGCTCGCCGGCCCGCACCAGCAGCACGGCGAGAGCGATGGTCAGCAGCAGCGCGCGATCCTCCTTGGTCTCGTCGATGGCCGGTGAGCGGTAGCGCATGGAGGCCGAACGGTCGCACCAGATCCACACGCTTTCGGCGGCTTCCCATTCCTGTTCGCGGATGAAATGGTGCTGGGTAGCGCGCGCCGACTGCCGCCAGTCGATGCTGCGGGCGTCGTCACCGGGCTGGTAGAGGCGGAACTGCCAGAAGGTCTCGCCGGTACCGGTGCGGCGCCTGCCGTGCACGCCCTGGGCGACGGTACTGGCCACCCGCTCGGCCTCCACCAGCAGCGCCGGCAGGCGCTGGCCCAGCTTTTCCGCCCGCTCCCGCAGCCGCAGCAGCGGGGCCGGCGCGGCCGCGGCGAACTCAGGCGACATGCCGGCAGAGGCGGGCGATGACGTCATCGACGGTGATCCCTTCCGCCCGCGCGGCGAAGGTCACCGCCATGCGGTGGCGCAGGACCGGAGGGGCCAGGGCCAGCACGTCCTCGAGCGAGGGGGCGAGGCGGCCATCGAGCAGTGCCCGCACCCGCGATGTCAGCAGCAGCGCCTGGCTGGCGCGCGGTCCCGGTCCCCAGGCGACCTGCTCCTCGATGCCCTCGAGCACCCGGTTCTCCGGCCGTCCGGCCCGCACCAGCTCGAGAATGGCCTCCACCACCCGGTCGCCCACCGGCACCCGCCGCGCCAGCCGCTGGAGCTCCTGCAGCCGGGCGGCATCGAGCACCCGCTGCGGCTGCGGCTGATCGATGGCGGTGGTGACCACCATCATCTTGCGCTCGGCCTCGCGCGAGGGATAGCCGACATCGACCTGCATGATGAAGCGGTCGAGCTGGGCCTCGGGCAGCGGATAGGTTCCCTCCTGCTCGATCGGGTTCTGGGTCGCCAGCACGTGGAAGGGCTCGGGCAGGGGATGGTTGATCTTGTTCGAAAACATCAGCGGTTTCGCGATGGTGGTATAGGCCGTACCC
>CAYYZI010000237.1:0-5170 GCA_964475675.1 uncultured Geminicoccaceae bacterium | reverse complement strand
GAGGGCCAGCGCCGCTACGTGGAAAGTCTCTCGGCCTATGCCCGCCAGTTCCTCGAGCTCATGCAGAAGCCCGATGTGGACGAGATCGCGGGGCTGTCGCCGGCCATCTCCATCGAGCAGAAGACCACCTCGAAAAACCCCCGCTCCACCGTCGGCACGGTGACCGAGGTCTACGACTACATGCGTCTTCTCTGGGCGCGCATCGGCATCCCCCATTCGCCCGTCACCGGATTGCCGATCGAGGCCCAGACCGTGTCGCAGATGGTCGACCGCATCCTCTCCCTGCCCGAAGGGCGGCGGCTCTATCTCCTCGCCCCCATCGTCCGCGGCCGCAAGGGCGAGTACAGAAAGGAGTTCCAGGATCTCCAGCGGCGCGGCTTCCAGCGGGTCAAGGTGGATGGCGCGCTGTACGATCTCGAGGAGGTGCCGGCTCTCGACAAGAAACGAAAGCACGAGATCGAGGTGGTGGTGGACCGGCTGGTAACCGGGGCCGGGATCGCCCAGCGCCTCGCCGATTCGATCGAGATCGCCCTCGATCTGGCCGACGGGCTGGTGGTGGCGGAGGATGCCGACAGCGGCGAGCGGCTGGTGATGTCGGCGAAGTTCGCCTGCCCGGTCTCCGGCTTCACCCTGCCGGAGATCGAACCGCGCCTCTTTTCCTTCAATTCGCCCTACGGCGCCTGCCCGGAATGCGACGGGCTGGGCCGGAAGATGGTGATGGATCCCGATCTCATCGTGCCCGATCCCGACAGATCCATCGCCGAAGGGGCGGTCGAGCCCTGGGCCAGCGCCACCATGCAGTACTATCCCCAGGCGCTGCTCTCCATCTGCCGCCATTTCGAGGTCGATCCGCACACGCCTTGGCGCGAGCTGCCGGAGAAGGTGCGCGCGGTCATTCTCTACGGCTCGGGCGAGGAGCCGGTGCGCATGGAATTCCGCGACGGATCCCGCAGGTTCGAGACCTTCAAGCCCTTCGAGGGGGTGGCGGTGAACATGCAGCGGCGCTGGCGGGAGACCGAAAGCGCCTGGATGCGCGAGGAACTGGCCCGCTACATGTCGCAGACCGTCTGCGCCAGCTGCCGGGGCTACCGCCTCAAGCCCGAGGCGCTGTGTGTGAAGATCGACGGGCTGCACATCGGCGAGGTCACGGAGATGGCCATCGACGCCGCCCGCGACTGGTTCGAGGGGCTGCCCTCGAGGCTCTCCGCCAAGCAGAACGAGATCGCCTCGCGGGTGCTCAAGGAGATCCGCGAACGGCTCGGCTTTCTGGTCGATGTCGGGCTCTCCTATCTGACGCTTTCGCGCGATTCGGCCTCGCTTTCGGGCGGCGAAAGCCAGCGCATCCGCCTCGCATCCCAGATCGGCTCCGGCCTCACCGGGGTCCTTTACGTGCTCGACGAGCCCTCGATCGGCCTGCATCAGCGGGACAACGACCGGCTCCTCGCGACCCTCGGCCATCTCCGCGATCTGGGCAACACGGTGATCGTCGTCGAGCATGACGAGGATGCCATCCGCGCCGCCGATCACGTGATCGACATGGGGCCCGGCGCCGGCGTGCATGGCGGCCATGTGGTGGCCGAGGGAAGGCCCGAAGAGATCGCCCGCCATCCGGCCAGCCTCACCGGCCGCTATCTCTCGGGCCGCCGGCAGATCCCGGTGCCGGAAACGCGGCGGCGCCCGAAACGCGGGCGCTGGCTGAAACTCCGCGGCTGTCGGGCCAACAATCTGGCCGGCATCGACGCCGCCTTTCCGCTGGGCTGCTTCGTCTGCGTCACCGGCGTTTCCGGCTCCGGCAAGAGCTCGCTCGTGGTCGATACCCTCTATCCCGCCCTTGCCCGCCATCTCCACGGTTCGCGCCTGCCGGTGGGCCCGCATGAGGCCGTCGAGGGCATGGAGCGGATCGACAAGGTGGTGGATATCGACCAGTCGCCGATCGGCCGCACGCCCCGCTCCAACCCGGCCACATATACCGGCGCCTTCGGCCCCATCCGCGAATGGTTCGCAGGCCTGCCCGAGGCCCGCGCCCGCGGCTACCGGCCCGGCCGCTTCTCCTTCAACGTCAAGGGCGGGCGCTGCGAGGCCTGCCAGGGCGACGGGGTGGTCAGGATCGAGATGCACTTCCTGCCCGACGTCTACGTCACCTGCGACGTCTGCCACGGCGCCCGCTTCAACCGCGAGACCCTGGAAGTCACATATCGCGGCAAGTCGATCGCCGATGTGCTGAAGATGACGGTGGAGGAGGGGGTGGAATTCTTCTCCGGCGTGCCGGTGATCCGCCACAAGCTCGAAACCCTGGAGAAGGTGGGGCTCGGCTATATCGAGCTGGGCCAGCCGGCGACCACCCTTTCGGGCGGCGAGGCGCAGCGGGTCAAGCTCGCCAGGGAGCTCTCGCGCCGGGCCACCGGCCGTACCCTCTACATCCTCGACGAGCCCACCACCGGCCTCCATTTCGAGGATGTCCGAAAGCTCCTCGAAGTGCTCCATGCGCTCGTGGATCAGGGCAACACGGTGGTGGTGATCGAGCACAATCTGGAGGTGGTGAAGACGGCGGACTGGATCCTCGATCTCGGGCCCGAGGGCGGCTCCGGCGGCGGCCGCATCATCGCCGAGGGCCCGCCCGAGGCGATCGCCGCGCATCCCGGAAGCCACACCGGCCGCTATCTTTCCCGCATCTTCCCGCCCGCCGCCACCGAGGCCAAACGCGAGATCGCGTGAAGTAGCGGTTCCGATCGGCTGTCAGGACGGCAGCACGCCCAGCTAAGTTCCACGATCGGATACGGGTCAGTCCACGAGTTCAACATCTGCCGGATAGCCCAGCGAGAAAGAGCCCCGGCGGGACCGGGGCTCTTCGCCTACGGCAGACAGGCTTTCTGTCGCTCCGCAGTTCATCCCTTTGGCACTCTGCCGCTGCTTGCGCCGGGGTGCGGTTATCCCGCTCGTAAGAATCTCTCGGGCGGCATGGTTCTCTCTGGCCGACTCGCTCGGTGGCGGGTTTCGGCGCCACCCAAAAGTTTGCTCAAACGAACCTCCTTCTGGCTGACGATGGACAAATGAGAGGCCGGATTCTCGATTGCAAGAGCGCTCGCGACCGTTCCCCTTCGGCGAACCTTCCGAAGGCCTCTCTTTCCGCGAACGTTTTCGACGAAGGGTCATTGGGCGCTCGTGGAGTGCGTTCCCCGTTTCTTCAGGCTTTCTTCACCTTTCCCTGAGATCCTGCTCTGCGTTGGAATCCGGGCCGCGCCCCAGTCCCGGCCGACGCCTGTTCCACCATCCGCAGGATGGACCGGGCAGGTCAAGAAAGGGTTAAGAGGATACGCCGCCACGATCCCTGCCGTGGACCGCACGGTTGCGGTCGCAACATAGGTGGGAGCATGATGCGACCGGTTCAGCATAGTCGCACGTGCATCATCATCGAGACAGCGGGCCGGACGCATTTCTCATGCCGAGACGATCGTCACCGACGCGCTTACGCACACAGCCTCCCTGGCTTCTGACGCCCGCCGAAAAGGCGATGATCGACGCCGCCCGCGAGGGCCGGGAAGTCGACCTGGCGCCTTATGCCGAGAAGGGCGAGACCAAGGGCCGCATCCGGGCCGAGGTCCTGCGCGCCTTGGCGTTGCAGCTCTGTGACAACTGGCCGGTCGATCCGAGGGGCATTCAGATTCGCAACGCACAGGTCACGCAGCAGCTAGACCTCGCGTTTTGCAGCGTAGAGGTTCCCATCCGCTTCGCCGCTTGCGAAATCGGTGACGCCCGTACATGGAGCATGGTCATGCCTGCAGCTGACCGACCGAGGTTCGTTAGCGAATGGCCAGATAGCTGGCTTGTGGCATCGGCGATACGGGTAGACGGTGCTCGCCTGCGAAGTTTGGAGGTACGGGACAGCACTTTACATGCAGCAATATTCGGCGAGCTCTGTTCCGTAGAGAGCATGATATCGTTGCAGGGCACCACATGCCATGCCCCCATCTGGTTTCGGGGAGCGCGCGTGGGCGTGCTCTTCTCGTGTGTGGATGCTGTATTTGTATCGGAGCATACGTCTGCTCTTGATCTTCAGGGCGCAGTGATTTTAGGCAGTTGCTTCCTCAGAGGGATACGTGTGCATGGGGTAGTTCGGCTCAGCGATCTGAAGGTAGTCGGTAGTCTAGATATTTCCAAGGCTATTCCGAAGTCGGACTATGACAGGTTCGGCCTCGATGCTTCAAGCATCGATGTTGATGGTCACTTCGTTCTCTCTCACGCGAAATTCACGGGCGATGTGTCCTTTGCTGGAGCTCGAATAGGCGGTGCCATTGTGGCCCGCGGCATGCGTTACCGCAACGCTACCGGGTCCGTATTACATGCCGTGCGTATCATTTGTGGACGAGACGCCTTCTTTTCGGAGAAAGCTACGTTCGAACCCGGTATCCATTTCGATGGCAGCAATATTAACGGTGATTTCATGCTGGATGACTCCGTTTTCGGGCCAACTCCGTCATTTTCGCTGAGTGCGGAGAATATGGTTGTCAATGGAAACTTTCGCATCGTAGGTGCAATATTTTATGGGGCAGTCCGTATGAGCGGCTCAAGGATTGACGGGCAGTTCCTTGCCACGAATGCGGCTGTCATTTACGAGTACGAGAGTGGTCCGCCAGCAGTACACATGGAACAATGTGACGTTGGCGGCGACTGCCATTTCGACGATGGCTTTCGGGTCAAGGGTCCTTTGATACTGGACCGAACAAGAATCGGTCATCGTCTGGTTTTGTCAGAGGGACATTTCGAGAGCTGGCGTGCGATACGTGTCGGCGAGATTCCAGATGCAGATAACACCAGGCAGTTGCGTGTGTCTCTTGCGATTTCCTTGCGAGAGTTCGTTGCTCACCGTCTTCTGTGGGCTGACAAGGCCGAGTATCGGCCCCGCGGCATCGTCGATCTCACGCGGGCCGAGGTGGATACGCTGGAAGATACCGAGGCGACGTGGCTACCGGGGACGGAACGGGAGCATTTTGTGCTGGACGGGTTCGTGTACGGACATCTGCTGAGCCCATCCGGGAGGCCGGACGACCAAGAAAGCCGGGCTGATGAGCACGTGATCGCACGGGCCCGTATCCGCCGGCTCGACGGGCAGAACCCGGCCCATCTCGGACCGGAGTTCAAGACACAGCCCTGGATCCAGCTCGCCACGGTC
>CAYYZI010000236.1:0-5175 GCA_964475675.1 uncultured Geminicoccaceae bacterium | reverse complement strand
CATATCGCGGCGAGTGTAGATAGGCCGACCACAATGCCGCAGTTTCCGCTTCACTCTGGTCGGTTTGCCACTTCATTCTGGCGAGGAGCTGTTCCCGGGTCCACTCCGGTGCAATCGCGTGCAGCCACCAGAGACGCTGGGCGAGGACAATTCGGGCGTAGACTGCATGCGGGTTTTCCGAAGATACCAGCCGATCGAACCGCGGTTTCAGGTCTTCGGGCAGGTCCGACCCGCGTTCCAGAGGACGCTTGGCGAGCCGCTGAACGAGAGATTCAGCCAACATGCCACCGAGATCGTTCAGTGCTCTGTCCAACTTGGGAACTTGCTCGCCCTTGGGCAGAGCCAGCGAAGGCACCCGTTCGAGCGCGGCGTCCCATAGCTCGAAAAAGCAGCGCTCGTCATCGCCGAGCTCGTGATGGGCGACGGTCTCTAGAAATACGCCGAAATTGGAAGCAGCCGCGCCCTCCAGCATCTCGGGTGCCCGTTCGATCAGGTCCGCTAAGTTCGGTAGAATCTTTGCGACCGCCTCCGCATCGGCATTCCAGAGCCCCAACCACATCCCGGCCAATAGATTTTCGGGGCGGCCCGCCTGCCTCAGGATCGCCTCGGCGGCGCCGACGGCCCGATTCGGCCGTTGGCGAACGAAATCCGCGAACAGTAGCCAGTTTTCGGTTTGGGAGCCAAAGTCGTCGCGATACGTGCACAACTTTCGTGCTACTTCGTTCGTGGGAATATCCAGGAAACTTTCGGCGGTTGGGCTGGATCCATACCTTGCGCTGATGCCGGAGATACCATCTTCGTTCAGTGGGTGTCCTTCCTCGGTCAATTGGCGGCGGCGTTCGCGCTCGTGCTCCCGAGCCTGTTTCGCTCTTCGGATGAATTCTGGCGGAAGCTGTGCGCCGCCTTCGAGAAGGCCTGCCGAACGCGCGTTGATTTCTTGTGTTCGGATTCGCTTCCAGCGTTCTTCGGTCATGCCCGACCCAAAGATCGCGCGAGGCGGTCCGTCCGGTATCTGCTTGCAAAGTTGTGCAATCGCCTCTTCGGAAAAGTTGCGGCCACGCTTTCGGAATAGACGACCAAGTTCGATGTTCCACTCGGGATGCCACAGTCGTTCGCCATCCTCGGACAGCCACTCCTCAACCGGCGACAGTTCGGGGCTCGCGATCTCCGCATTTGCGTATAGCCACAGCCTCGCGAAGAGACCATGCCCGTGACATCTCCAGAGCATAAGCCAACGTTCAGCTAGAGCTTGCGTGTTTTTCGGTGCGTGTTGAGCCAAACATCGAATGCAGAGGCGTAGTATATCTATCAGCGCATTCCAATCATTTCGGTTCGTGATCTCTTCGACGACACCGGTAACGTTCCATACTGATGGCGTGATAGATGGTCGCGCTCTCCAGCTTTCCATTCCGTAGTCCTTTCCGTCGACGAAATCCTCCTCGTCCAAGTGTCCGAGAAGGAGCGTCGTCAGATCGTCCGCCACGATTGTTGCCAGACGACTGACTTCGGCCTCCTCGCACTCGTTCAGAAGCTTTTCCCATGCGGCCCGAACAGAACCCACTGCGTGCGGACATGAGAGTTCGACAGAAAATACGGCCAGATCCCGCAGGCGGTCTATCCCACCCTCGTCTGTACTTTCGCCGCCGAGCTCTCTGATCGGCCGCTGCTGTCCAGGCACGGTGATCCGGGGACGGAGCATCGCCATGAGCTCTTGTCTATGAGGCCCGGAGAACAAACGCTGGTCTCTCGGCAGAAGATACCATGCTTGTGACGCTTCGCCCCGATGCTGAGACGACGTCCGGACCATGACCCGCCAGAAGCTCGCATAGGGCTCCGCGCCGCTCTTGTCTGCATGCTGGTTGGGGCGGAGTTTGGACTGCAGCTCGTCGATCAGTTCCGGAAAGAGATTGCCCTCTCGGGTGATGGCCCAGTTCACCGTGTCGATCTCGTGGAGGTTCTGGCCGATCCAGCGGGCGAGCTGCCTGCGAACCTGCGGGAGATCCAGTAACTTGCATGTGCCGTCGCGCGCGGACTTCCTGCGGTCTGCAAGTGGATTGCGGATTTCTTTGTCGAGAATCGGCCCGAGCCAACTGATATGCGGGTTGGCCTTGGCGAACGCCTCCGCGACCTTGCCGTCCGGCTGGGACAGCGCCCACGCTACGATCGCGACACGGTCGTAAACGGGTGAGTCGTCTGTACCTTTCTGAAGCGCGGTTTTCGTGTCTCGGCACGCTGCATGTACGCGTCCCAAGAGGCCGGACGCGTATTCATCCGCCCAAGCAACCAGCGTCTGCCTTAGCAGGCCATGATCTGGAGCTTCCGCATAATCCGAGGCATAGAGGATGGGCTTGACGTTCTTTGCAGCCCATAGCTGTTCCTGCTTGCATCTGTTGTCTTGCTCGGTTTCGTCATAAGGGACGAATGCGTAGGCTCGGCGAAACTGCCCATCCGGCCCCGTCTCGGTCGCCAGAGCGTCCAGAACGTAACGCATGACCGGATCGTTGATGCTGTAGCCGATGAACAGGACCGTGAAGTCGCGGAACAGCTCGACCACGAAGCGGGCGGCCCAGCCGAAGCGGAGATAGGCATTGCCGAAATCGGCGGTGGTCAGCACGAGGTCGCGGCCACGCCTTTGTTCTCCGGGAAGCTCGGTCTCGATGCGTCCGTGCAGGAAGACCACATTGCGAAGCGTGTAATGGTGAGCGGGGCTGAGTCGCGGTGCTTCTTCCATGGATTGCCGTGTCAACCCGGCCCGCTCGAAACGGTCGTCGAAATTCGTGGTTACGAGGCGGTACATTGGCAGTTCGGAACCTGGCCTCGAACGTTGCCGAGCGAGCGTCAAGAGCGCTCGATGTGCTTTGAGGCTGCCCCGTTTCACCTTGGTCGTAAGGCGTTCGGCGACATAGCGGCGCATGGGACCATCACGTCCTCCAGTCGTGCGCTCCAGGATTTCGAGTGCTTTGTCGAACTCTCCTCGGCGGAACGCTTCTTTCGCGGCTGGATCACTGTCCAGACTGATGCCACACTTCTCGAACGCGTGTTCCGTCAGCCCCTTGAACCCGGGCAGTCCGGTCGGGACCGAGATCCCAGCCCCGCAAAAGAACACCAGCCGCCCTTCTTCGAGATCCTGGAGCAGTTCGGTCGGGATGTGGGGGCCATGCCGTACGAATTGCCGCGTGCTCATTCAAACTCGCTGCGAGAATATCGACCGGGTGCACTATACCGTCGATAGCTCGCGCGTAAACACACGCATTCGCAGCCCCGCGACCCCCGTTCCGAGGGCGGGAAAACCATATGGTTCAGCCCTGCTGCCGGATCCAGGCGATGGTCTTGTCGGCGAGCCGGTCGAGGGCCTGCACCGAGAGCTCCAGATGCTCCTCTTTCGTGTCCTCGATCTTGTTGTGGCTGATGCCGTGCAGGCTCTGGACGAACATCATCACCGTCGGGATGCCGGCCCGGGCCACCTCGGCGGCATCGTGCAGGGGACCGCTCGGCAGCTTGTGGGAAATGCCCGCCACCTCGCGGATCGCCTGATCGCAGAATTCGATCAGATCGGGGTGGAAGAGAATCGGATCGATCCGCCAGATGGTGCTCCATTCGGGCTCGGGCAGGCCGCCCTCGCGCGAGAAGCGCTGGCTCGCCTTCTTGGCTTCGAACAGCATGCGGGCCAGGGCATCGGCATCGAGATGGCGCTGATCGAGAGTGAGGTCGCATTCGGCCACCACGCTGGTGACGATGCCCGGACGGGTGATGCAGGAGCCGAGCGTGCAGACCCCGCCGTTGCGATCGGTGATGGCATAGATCTCGGGCGCCATCTTGGCGGCGGCGAGGAAGGCGTCCTTGCGCTTGTCCATCGGCGTCGAGCCGGAATGGGCGGCCTGGCCGAAGAAGCGGATGCCGTGACGCTCGACGCCGAAGGTGCCGAGCACCGCCCCGAGCGGCAGATCGAGATCCAGCAACACGGGTCCCTGCTCGATATGGAGCTCGAGATAGGCGGCCGCGTTCTTTTGCTCCTGCTGCGCTTCCAGCATGCGGTCCATCTCCACCCCGCAGCGCCGGAGCGCATCCTCGAGGCGGATGCCGTCCTTGTCGGTACGGTCCTTCTCGGCCTCGGGCTCGAGGGTGCCGGAAAACGCCGAGGAGCCCATCAGGCTGCGGCCGAAGCGCGCCCCTTCCTCGTCCGCCCAGTCCACCAGACGCACCGTCACCGGCGGCCTGCCGTCGTACTGCTCGCTGAGCCGGCGCAGCACCTCGAGGCCGGCCAGCACGTTGAGGCAGCCGTCCAGCCAGCCGCCGCCCGGCACGCAGTCGAGATGGCCGCCGATCAAGAGCGCCTTCTCGCTTGCCCCCTCGAGGGTCGCCCAGATGTTGCCGGCCGGATCCTGATGGACCTCGGCCGGAAGCTCGGCGAGCTTCTTCTTGTACCAGTCGCGGGCCTTCAGCCAGGTATCCGTCCAGGCCACCCGCCAGGCGCCGTTCTCGTCGCCTGTGAGAGCCCGCAGTTCCTTGAGTTCGGCAACGGTACGCTTGGGATCGAGCGGCATGGGGGTTCCTCCCGACGGATCGTGACGAAAAGGCGGACGGGCGCGGATCGGCGATCCGCGCCCGCCTTCGATGCTATTTGCAGTCGGCGCCGGTCTTGCCGGTGGCCATCTCCCAGGGACCGTAATCGACGGTAGCGGCCGCCGGGGCCTTGGAAAGGATTTCCTGATCGAGGAGGAGCTGCACCGAAGCCTCGTAGGCCGCGGGCTCGAGATAGCCGGGGCAGCCCTTGGCCGTGGCGCCGGCCTGGTAGAGCTTGGCGATCTCGGTCATCTGCCAGGTCTGGTGGGCCTTGGCATCGGAGCGGGTGCCGGAGCCCTTGCAGGTGTTGCCGCAGACCGGCAGCACGTATTTCTCGACCGTTTCGGCCTGGTTGTTGACGGCATAGTCCCAGCCCTTCAGCGAGGCACGCAGCAGCCGTGCGGCCACCTCCCGGCCGGACATGCCCGAGCCCTTGTAGTCGGGATCGTTCAGCACCTTCTCGGTGGTGAACACCAGATCCTCGAGGAGGTTGATGCCCTCGTCGGCGAGCATCCAGACATTGAGCTGGTCGAGCTCGTAGCCGAGACCGACGATCTGATCGACCTCGTTGTAGATCATCGCCGAGACCAGATCGACGCGCTCGGGGAAGAC
>CAYYZI010000235.1:0-5192 GCA_964475675.1 uncultured Geminicoccaceae bacterium | reverse complement strand
CGAACAGGGCGCCGTCGGCGCCGCTCCCGGCCAGCACCTTCTCGGCGAACCAGGCCAGCGCCCCGCCCGCCGACAGCACCACCCCCATCAGATGCCAGCCGCCGGGCACCGCCGCGCAGAAGGCATTGAGGCCGCCCTCGGGGTCGGTGACGGCCCGATCGCCATGGATGAAAAGCGTCCCCGAAGTGCCGATCGAACACACCCCGTCGCCGGCGGCGACGATCCCCGCACCGATCGCCGCGCAGGCATTGTCGCCGCCACCGGCCACCACCGGCAATCCTTCGGGAAGGCCGCTGGCCGCGGCACCCGCAGCATCGATGCGGGCGACGGTCTCCGGTCCCTCGTGGACGGTGGGCAGCCAGGACCGCGGGATCTCCAGCGCCTCCAGCATCTCCGGGCTGTAGTCGCGGACGCGGATGTCCAGGAGCAGGGTACCGGAGGCGTCCGCCGCATCGGTGGCGGCCGTCCCGGTCAGCCGCAGGCGCAGGAAATCCTTGGGCAGCAGCACCTGTGCGATGCGGGCATGGGCCTCGGGCTCCTGTTCCGCCAGCCACAGGATCTTGGGCGCCTGGAAACCGGCACTGGGGCGGTTGCCGGTGATCTCCAGCACCCGCGCCCGGCCCAGCCGTCGTTCGATCTCCGCGCACTGGGCGCCGGTCCGGGCATCGTTCCAGAGAAGTGCCGGGCGGATCACGGCACCCTCGGCATCCAGGAACACCGAGCCGTGCATCTGCCCCGACAGACCGAGCCCGAGGATCTCGGCCCCTTCCATCTGCGCAAGGATGCGGGCGAGGCATTCGCGCGCCGCCCGCCACCAGTCCTCGGGCTGCTGCTCGCTCCAGCCGGGCTTCGGGGTATGGAGCGGATAGGACGCGCCGGCGCGCGCCCGGATCCGCCCGGATGCGTCGAGGGCCACCGCCTTGAGGGCGCTGGTGCCGACATCGAGGCCGATGGTCACCGCATCGCGGTCGCTGGTCATGGTTCGCCTCCCTGGACCCTGTTGCCTGTCCCTTTACCGTCCCCGGTACCTCTTCTATATGCTGCGGGCGCGCGACGCAGCCGCCAACCGTGGCGGCATCCGCCCGAGCCCAGCCGAAGAAGTGATCCCGAGCGTGTCCGAAAACCGAGACAGCCGAGCCGCCACCGTGGTGCGTCTGGCCCTGCCCAAGGGCCGCATGCAGGAAGGCGTGCTGCGCCTTCTCACCGACGCCGGCATCCGCCTCACCTTCGACCGGCGCGGCTACCGGCCGACGCTGTCGCTGCCGGGCTTCGAGGCCAAGCTCCTCAAGCCCCAGAACATCGTCGAGATGCTGCATCTGGGCTCGCGCGATCTGGGCTTCGCCGGTGCCGACTGGGTGGCGGAAAAGCATGCCGAGCTGGTCGAGCTGCTCGATACCGGGCTCGATCCGGTCCGCATCGTCGCCGCCGCCGGTGCCGATTTCCTGGAGGGCGGGCAGCCGCCGGCGCGGCGCTTCGTGATCGCCACCGAATACGAGAAGCTGACCCGCGACTGGCTGCAGCGGCGCGGCCTCGATGCCCGCATCGTGCGCTCCTACGGGGCGACCGAGGTGTTTCCCCCCGAGGATGCCGACATGATCGTCGACAACACCGCCACCGGCGCCACCCTCAAGGCCAACGGCCTCGTCATCTTCGACGAGCTGATGCGCTCCTCGACCCGCCTCTACGCCCATCCGGCGGCGCTCGAGGATGCCGAGCGGCGGGACGTGATCGAGCATTTCGTCTTGCTGCTGCGTTCGGTGCTGTCGGCGCGCGAGCGGGTGATGCTGGAGGTCAATGTGGGGGCCGCCGATCTCGAGCGGGTGGTGGAGATCCTGCCCTGCATGCGCGAGCCGACCATCTCGCCGCTGCATCACGAGGCCGGCTTCGCCGTCAAGGCGGCGGTGCCGCGCCGCGAGCTGCCGCAGCTCATCCGCGCCATCAAGGCCCGCGGCGGCAGCGACATCGTGGTGGTCGAACTGGCGCAGATCGTGCCATGAGCGGGGGCCGCGCCGAGCTCGAGCGCGAGACCGCGGAAACCCGCATTCGCCTCGTGCTGCGGCTCGACGGCGAGGGCAAAGCGGAGATCGAGACCGGGCTCGGCTTTCTCGATCACATGCTGACCGCGCTGGCGAAACACGGCCGCTTCGATCTCGAGCTGCGCTGCGAGGGCGATCTCGAGGTGGATGATCATCATACCGTCGAGGATTGCGCCATCGCATTGGGCCAGGCGTTCGACCAAGCACTCGGCGATCGCCGCGGCATCGCCCGCTTCGGTGCCGCCTACGCACCCCTCGACGAGGCTCTGGTGCGGGCGGTGGTGGATCTCTCGGGGCGTCCCTTCGCCCATGTCGAACTCGGTTTCGCACGCGAGGCGCTGGGCGATGTGGCGACCGAGAACCTGACCCATTTCTTCGTCTCCATGGCGACCAACGCGCGCATGGCGCTGCATCTCGATCTCATCCGCGGCGACAATGACCATCACCGGGCCGAGGCCGCCTTCAAGGCGCTGGCGCTGGCCCTGCGTCAGGCGGTGGCCGCGGCCGGCCATGGCGAAGTGCCGAGCACCAAGGGCACCCTCTGATGGCGATCGTTCGGATCGTGCCCACGGGCACCGCCAATCTGGCCTCGGTCGAGGCCGCCTTCCGCCGCCTCGGCGCGCGCCCGCTGGTCTGCGAGGATCCGGCCGAGATCGAGACCGCCTCCCATGTCATGCTGCCGGGGGTGGGGGCCTTCGGCGCCTCCATGGCGCGGCTCGCGGCAAGGGGCCTCGATCGGGCATTGCGGGCACGGATCGCGGCCGACCGGCCGACCATGGCCATCTGCGTCGGCCATCAGCTCCTGTTCGCCGAAAGCGAGGAGAGCCCGGGGGTGGCGGGATTGGGCATCGTGCCGGCGGCAATCGGCCGCTTTCCTGCCGATGTCCGCTGCCCGCAGTTCGGCTGGAACGAGATCGAAGTCGGCGAGGATGCGCTGCTGCTGGAAGAGGGCTGGGCCTATTTCGCCAACAGCTACCGGGCCACCGAGGCGCCCGGCTGGCGCATCGCCACCGCCGAGCACGGCGGCCGCTTCATCGCCGCCATGGAACGCGGCAAGGTCATCGGCTGCCAGTTCCATCCCGAGCTCTCGGGCGCCTACGGTGCGGCCCTGCTTTCCCGCTGGCTGGAGCTTTCCTGATGCTGGCGCGACGCATCATCCCCTGTCTCGACGTCAGCCACGGCCGGGTGGTCAAGGGAGTGCGCTTCCAGGGGCTCCGGGATGCCGGCGATCCCGCCGAACGGGCCGCCCTCTACGAACAGCAGGGGGCCGACGAGATCGTCATTCTGGATGTTTCGGCCACTCCCGAGGGCCGCGGCCATCAGCACGAGACGGTGCGTCGGGTGCGCGAGCGGCTCTCCATTCCGCTCACCGTGGGCGGCGGCATCCGCGAGGTCGAGGATGCGCTGCATCTCCTGGAAGCGGGCGCCGACAAGGTCTCGGTCAACACCGCCGCCGTCGCCCGGCCGGAGCTGCTGACCGAGATCGCCGAGCGGTTCGGCCGGCAATGCTGTGTGCTGGCCATCGATGCCGCCTGGCGCGAGGGGCGTTTCGAGGTGCTGGTCAAGGGCGGGCGCGAGGGTACCGGCATCGAGGCCATCGGCTGGGCACGCGAGGGCGAGCACCGGGGAGCGGGCGAGATCCTGCTCACCTCCTGGGACCGCGACGGCACCCGCGAGGGCTACGATCTGCCGCTCCTGCGTGCCGCCGCCGCGGCCGTGCATGTGCCGATCATCGCCTCCGGCGGCGCCGACAATCCCGAGCATCTGCGCGAGGCCTTCGAGGCCGGAGCGGATGCGGTGCTGGCCGCCTCCATCTTCCACGATGGCGATCTGACGGTCGGCGATGTGAAGCTTTATCTCATGGAACACGGGGTGCACATCCGCCCATGATCATCCCCTCCATCGACATCATGGGCGGCCGCACGGTGCAGCTCGTGGGCGGCGAGAAGCAGGCCATCGATGCCGGCGACCCGTTGCCCATCGCCGGGCGTTTCGCACTGGCCGGCGAGATCGCGGTGATCGATCTCGACGCCGCCATGCGCCAGGGCTCCAACGCCGAACTGGTGGAACGGCTGGTGGCCCGCTTCGATTGCCGGGTGGGCGGCGGCATCCGCGATCTCGAGACCGCGGTGCGCTGGCTCGATGCCGGCGCCTCCAGGATCATCCTCGGCACCATGGCGGTGCCTGAGCTGCTGGCGAAGCTGCCGAAGGAGCGGCTGATCGCGGCGGTCGACGCGAAATCCGGCGAGGTGGTGGTCGAGGGCTGGAAGCAGGGCACCGGCCGCCGTCTGCTGGAGCGTATCGCCGAGCTCCGCGATTTCGTCTCCGGCTTTCTCGTCACCTTCGTCGAGCGCGAGGGGCGGATGGGCGGCACCGACATGGCGTTGGCCCGGCAGGTGGTGGAGGCCGCGGCGCCGGCGCGGGTGACCATCGCCGGCGGTGTCACCACGGCCGAGGAGATCCGCGAACTCGATGCTCTCGGCGCCGATGCCCAGGTCGGAATGGCGCTCTATACCGGGCGGCTGGATCTGGGCGAGGCCATCGCCGCCCCGCTTACGACCGACCGCGCCGACGGGCTGTTTCCGACCGTGGTCTGCGACGAGCGCGGGGTGGCGCTGGGGCTGGTGTGGTCGAGCCGCGAATCGATCCGCGCCGCGGTCGCCGAACGGCGCGGCATCTACTGGTCGCGTTCGCGCAAGAGCCTGTGGCGCAAGGGCGAAACTTCGGGTGCGGTGCAGGATCTCCTGCGCATCGATCTCGACTGCGACCGGGATGCGCTGCGTTTCATGGTGCGCCAGCACGGTTCCGGCTTCTGCCATCTCGGCAGCCGGAGCTGCTGGGGCGAGGAGGAGGGGCTGGGCGCCCTGGCCCGCCTGCTGCTGGCCCGCCGCCACGAGGCCCCGCAGGGCTCCTATACCGCCCGGCTGTTCGCCGATCCCGATCTCCTGGCCGCCAAGCTGCGCGAGGAGACCGAAGAGCTGATCGAGGCCGGGAGCCGCGAGGAGGTGGTCTGGGAGGCCGCCGATCTCCTCTACTTCACGCTGGTGCGCCTCGCCCGCGAGGGCATCGTGCTGGCCGAAGTCGAACGCCATCTGGCGCGCCGTCTGCGCATGGGCACCCGCCGCGGCTAGAAGCCCTAGTGAGGTAGACCTCTCG
>CAYYZI010000234.1:0-5199 GCA_964475675.1 uncultured Geminicoccaceae bacterium | reverse complement strand
CCGGTGATGATCAGCATCGGATTGTTGAGGGTGAAGCCGATGCCGGCCGCCGCCCAGCCCGAATAGCTGTTGAGCATCGAGATCACCACCGGCATATCGGCACCGCCGATGGGGATGATCAGCAGCACCCCGAGGGCGAAGGCCAACAGCGTCATCAGCAGGAACACGAAGCCGCTCTCGGTGGCCATGAACACCAGCAGCAGCAGGACGATGGCGGCGCCGATGGCGATGTTGATGAGGTGGCGGCCGGGCAGCAGAATGGGCTTGGAGCTCATAAACAGGCGGAACACCGCCAGCACCGGCTCCGGGATCTTCTCCTCGACATGCTTGGGAAAGCGCGCCTGCAGCTTGCCCCAGGCGATGATCGAGCCGGTGAAGGTGACCGCACCGATGATCACCCCGAGCCCCATCTCCAGGAGCGAAGCGGTCTTGATGCCGGCACCGGCGACGATGTGGAAGGCCTCGGGGCTCATCAGCGCCGCACTGGCCACGAACACCGCCGCCAGACCGACCAGCGAATGGAAGGCGGCGACGAGCTGGGGCATCGCCGTCATCTGGATGCGTCTGGCGATGACGAAACCGACGCTGCCGCCGATGGCCACGCCTACCAGGATCAGCAGATAGGTTGCCAGCGAAGGCGCGGGCAGGACCAGCAGGGTGACCAGCACGGCCAGCGCCATGCCCACCATGCCGTAGACATTGCCCTGGCGGGCGGTGGTCGGATGGGACAGGCCCCGGAGCGCCAGGATGAAGCAGATGGCGGCGACCAGATAGCCGAGGGCGGCGAGATTGGCACTCATCTTCCGCGCCCCCTCAACCGCGTTTCTTGAACATGGCGAGCATGCGCTGGGTCACCGCGAAGCCGCCGAAAATGTTCACCGAGGCCAGCAGCACGCCGAGAAAGCCGAACACCGTGGCGGTGCCGAAGCCCCCGGCGCCGGTGGCGATCAGCGCGCCGACGATGATCACGCTGGAAATGGCGTTGGTCACCGACATCAGGGGCGTGTGCAGGGCCGGGGTGACCGACCAGACCACGTAATAGCCGACGAAGATGGCGAGCACGAAGATGATCAGATTGATGACGCCGGGATCGACGGTTTCCATGGTTGCTTCTCCGGCTCAGCTCTGAAAGTTGGGGTGGACGATCTTGCCCTCATGGGTCAGCAGGGTGCCCTTGATCAGATCGTCCTCGAGATCGATCGCCACGCTCTCCGCCTCCTTCCCGGCGATCAGCGCCAGGAAGTTGTGCAGGTTGCGGGCATAGAGGAGGGTGGCCGTGGGTGCCACGCGCGACGGCATGTTGCGCGGGCCGAGGATCCGCACCCCGCCCGTTTCCACGGTTTCGCCGGGACGGCTGCCCTCGATGTTGCCGCCGCTCTCGACCGCCAGATCGAGCAGCACCGAGCCCGGCTTCATGGCCTCGACCATGGCCGCGGTGATGATCCGCGGCGCCTGCCGTCCGGGGATCTGGGCGGTGGTGACGACGATGTCCTGGTTCTTGAGATGCTCGGCCACGATCTCCGCCTGCTTGGCCTGCTCCTCGGGGGTGAGGGGGCGGGCGTAGCCGCCTTCGGTGGCCGCATCCTCGGGGATGAAGCCGACGAATTTGGCGCCGAGGCTCTCGATTTCCTGGCGTGCGGCGGGGCGCACATCGGTGGCGGTGACCACCGCCCCCATCCGTCGCGCGGTGGCGATGGCCTGCAGGCCGGCCACGCCGGCACCGACCACGAAGACCTTGGCCGGGGGGACGGTGCCGGCGGCGGTCATCATCATCGGTACCACCCGCCGGTAGGCTTCCATCGCCTCCAGCATGGCCCGGTATCCGGCCAGATTGGCCTGGCTGGAGAGCACGTCCATGGCCTGGGCGCGGGTGGTCCGCGGCAGGAGCTCGAGGGCGAAGGCGATCACCCCCTTTGCCGCATAGGCCGCCACCTGTTCGCGGTGCATGTAGGGATCGAGCATGCCCACCAGCACCTGACCCCGGCGCAAGAGCTCCATCTCCTCCTCGAGCGGGCGCTGCACCTTGAGCAGGATGTCGGCGGCAGCGCAGACCTCGCCGGGCTCGGCGAGGATCGTGGCCCCGGCGGCGGCGAAGGCGTCGTCGGCGATCATCGAGCCGGCGCCGGCATCCTGCTCGACCAGCACCTCGTGACCTTCGCCCCGGTAACGCTTCACCGTGTCCGGCGAGGCCGCGACCCGATCCTCGGGCTCGCGACGTTCCTTGAGCACACCGATCTTCATGGCTCGGGCGGACTCCCTCGTTTCTTGCGGATCCAGCGGCCCCGCCCCCGTTTAGGGAAAGTTCCGCGCCGACGCAATGCGACGATCAGGACATAATTCGGAAGGCGAGGATCATTCCGCCGCCTGCAGGCTCGCGGCCTCGCCGCGCAGCCGCGACAGCAGCACCCCTCTCTGTTCCTCGTAGGCTCGGATGCCGGCTTCCTTGACATGGCCGAAGCCGCGGATCCGCTCGGCCAGCCGTGCGAGCTCGACGGCCACCGGCCAGCTTTCGGCGTCGAGCCGGCTGCCGATTTCCTCGAGCATCGCCTCGTACTGGCGGATCAGCGCCCGTTCCCGCCGCCGCTCGGCGGTCCAGCCGAAGGGATCGAAGGGGGAGCCCCTGAGCCCCTTGAGGCGGGCCAGCAGGCGGAAGGCGCGCAGCATCCAGGGGCCGTAGCGGGCCTTCTGGAGATGCCCCGTGCGCGGATCGCGGGCGGCCAGAAGCGGCGGGGCGAGATGGAATTCGAGCCGCTCCCAGCCCTCGAACTGCTCGGCGAGGCGCCGCTCGAAGCTGCCATCGGTGTAGAGCCGCGCCACCTCGTATTCGTCCTTGTAGGCCATCAGCCGGTAGAGATTGCGGGCGACCGCCTCGGTGAGCTCGGTACGGCCCGGCATCACCGCCTTCTCGCGCTCGCGCATGGCGGCGACGCGGCGGCGGTAGCGCTCCGCATATGCCGCGTTCTGATAGGCCTCGAGACGCCTCGCCCGATCGGCGATCAGGGCGTCGAGATCGAGGGGAGGGGCTTCTTCCTGCGCCCGCCGGCCGAGTACCGCCTCCACCGCCTGCGGATCGTGGGCGGCGCGGCGCCCCCATGTGAAGGCGTTCCTGTTGAAATCGACGGCCACGCCGTTGATCTCCACCGCCCGCAGGATGGCTTCGGCGGAGAGCGGCAGCAGCCCCTTCTGCCAGGCGTAGCCGACCAGGAACAGGTTGGCGCCGATGGCATCGCCCAGAAGCTCGCGGGCGAGACGGGTGGCCTCGACGAAATCGACCGCCTCCGCGCCGGCAACGGCGGTCAGGGTCTCGCGCAGCTCCGCGCCCGGCAGACGGAATTCGGGATCACGGGTGAAATCGCCGGTGATCACCTCTTCGGCGTTGACCACGAGGCGGGTCCGCCCCTTGGCCACCGTGGGCAGGGCGGTCCTGCCGGCGGCCACCACCATGTCGCAGCCGAGCAGCAGATCGGCACCGCCGATGGCCACCCGCGGAGCGCCGATCTCCTCCTGCCGGCGGGCGATCTTGAGGAAGGAGACCACCGCTCCGCCCTTCTGCGCCAGACCGATCATGTCGAGTGCGGCCAGCCCCTTGCCCTCGAGATGGGCGGCCATACCGAGAAGGGCAGCGATGGTCACCACCCCGGTGCCGCCGATGCCGGTCACGACGATGCCGTAGGGGGAATCGAGGGCGGGCAGATCCGGCTCGGGCAGTGGCGGAAAGGGCAGATCGCGCTCCGCCGCCGCGCGCCTCCTGAGCTTGGCGCCGTGGACGGTGACGAAGCTCGGGCAGAAGCCCTTGATGCAGGAGAAGTCCTTGTTGCAGGCGCTCTGGTCGATGCGCCGCTTGCGCCCCAGCGGGGTTTCGCTGGGCAGGATGGCCACACAGTTCGACTGCAGGCCGCAATCGCCGCAGCCCTCGCAGACCTCCTCGTTGATGAACACCCGCATGGGCGGATCGGGATAGAGACCGCGCTTTCGCCGCCGGCGCTTCTCGGCGGCGCAGGTCTGGTCGTAGATGATGGCGGTGACCCCCGGCACCTCGCGCAAGCGCCGCTGCACCTCGTCGAGCTCGTCCCGGTGGTGGACCCGCACGCCATGCGGGAAATCGACGCCGATCGGGTATTTGTGCGGCTCGTCGGTGACCACTGCGATCTCCGCCACCCCCTCGGCCTCGAGCAGGCGGGCGATGCGCGGCACGGTGAGATTGCCGATCTCCATCTTCTGGCCGCCGGTCATCGCCACCGCATCGTTGTAGAGGATCTTGAAGGTCATCCTGGCGCCGGCCGCCACCGCCGCCCGCACCGCCAGCGACCCCGAATGGTAGAAGGTGCCGTCACCGACATTCTGGAACATGTGCGGGCAGGTGGAGAAGGGTGCCTGGCCGAGCCAGGAGGCGCCCTCGCCGCCCATCTGGGTGAAGGTGGCGGTCTGCCGGTCCATCCACTGGGCCATGAAATGGCAGCCGATGCCGGCCACCGCGCGCGAGCCCTCGGGCACCCGGGTCGAGCTGTTGTGCGGGCAGCCGGCGCAGAAATAGGGCAGGCGGCTGATCGGCGGCTGGCGGGCCGCATGCTCGCGCTCGAGGGCTTCGAGCTCCGCGATCCGCTTGCCGAGCGCGCCATCGGCGCCGCATTCGGCGAGCCGCCGCCCGACCTCGAGGGCGATGCGGTTGATGCTCAGTGCGCCGTGGGAAGGAAACAGCGGAGCGCCGTGTTCGTCGCGCTTGCCGATGACGATCGGCCGGTGCTCGCTGCCATAGAGCAGGGTCTTGATCTGGTCCTCGATCAGCGGCCGCTTTTCCTCGATCACCATCACCCGGTCGCAGCCGGCCAGCGCCCGCTCCAGCATCATCGGTTCGAGAGGAAAGGTCATCCCCACCTTGTAGATGCGCAGGCCGAGCGCCGCGGTCCGCTGCGGATCGAGACCGAGCAGATCGAGTGCCGCCAGCAGATCCATCCAGGATTTGCCGGTGGTGACGATGGTCAGTTGCGGATCGGGACAGTCGGCGAGGATGCGGTCGATGCCGTTGGCCCGGGCGAAGGCGCGCGCCGCCTCCAGCTTCTGGGTATGGAGGCGGGCTTCCTGGGCCAGCGCCATGGTCGGGCCGATGCCGTGATCGGGCCAGCGGATGTGCAGCCCGTCGGGAGGCGGCGTGTAATCTTCGGGAATGCGGATCCGCGGCCGATCGGGATCCACCGGCAC
>CAYYZI010000233.1:0-5219 GCA_964475675.1 uncultured Geminicoccaceae bacterium | reverse complement strand
GATGAGATTACTGAGCCTCGCGCCGGAGCGGAAACTGGCGAGCCTCGGCGAGGCTGGCATCGACGGCGCCGGTCCGCTGCGTTGCGGGATCAGCGGGAATGGGGCTGATGGAAATGGCCGGGGGCGGGGCCGAAAAGCCGGGTCTTGACCCGCTCGGCGACGCCGACCACCCCCGGAGCGACCACCGCGGCGATGTCGACGCCGGCGCGGATCGCGTTCCAGTTGACGAGCCACCAGCGCCCCAGCACCTCCCAGCAGCGCAGGCGCTCGCCGAGCGGCAGTGGCTCGCGGCGCACCATTCCGACATACTCGGCATAGAGGCGCCAGGTCGGGAACACCAGCCGACTGGCCCGGCTCGCATCATGCCAGCGCATTCGTTCGATCAGGCTGGCATGTCGCCGGGTATAGCGGTTTTCATGCTCGCGCATCTGTACCAGCGGCTCGTCGAGCTGCAGCAGGCGGCCGCGCAGCGCCATCTGCGCCAGGAAGGCGCGGTCGGCGCCGTGGAACGGCCCGTGCAGGAGCGAGTTCTCCATCGCCGAGCGGCGTACCAGGCCGAAGAAATCGACGCAGGAATGCGAGCGCAGGATCATCGCCGCGAACCGCTCGGAAGGCGAGCCGCGGTCGGCCGCGCGCAGGCCGCTGTCGTAGAAGCCGATACGATTGCCGCTGCCGTCGATATACTCGACGACGGTATTGCACAGCACCGCATCGGGCGCCCGGTCCAGCGCTGCCACCGTGGCCTCGAGATAGCCGGGCAGGATGCGATCGTCGTGCGCCAGCCACTTGAAATAGGTACCGCGTGCCGCCGCCCAGGTCCGGTTGTAGTTGGGTGCCGCGCCCAGGTTGCGCGGATTGTGCAGGCAGACCACGCGCCGGTCGCCGGCCGCCAGATCACGGATGATTTCGGGCGTGCGATCGGTGGAGGCGTTGTCGGAGACGATCAGCTCGAGATCGGTGAAGCTCTGATCGAGCACCGAGCGCATCGCCTCTTCGAGATAGTTTTCCCCATTATAGACGGGGATGCCGATGCTGACCCTGGGGGGCGTTTCGCGCATACGCGGATATCCGTTCCCAACCGCCTGTAGAAAACAATATAGCAAGCTCGCACCGAAAATTTCTAGGGGTTCGATGCGTTCGGTGCCGGGGAAGTGGCGTGTCCGCCACATTCGGGTGCGCCCGCAGGAGGGATTCCGCCGATCGGGCCGGCACCGCCGGCAGCACGCGCCTGGCCGCGGCGGTCAGCCGATGATCCCCGCCGCGCGCCAGCCGGCGATGGTTTCGGGCGTCGCCCCGATGAGCTCCCGCAGCAGTTCCTCGGTGTGCTGGCCGAGAAGCGGCGGCGGGTGCCGATAATCGGGTGGCGTCGCACTCATCTTGACGGGGTTGGCAATCAGCGGAACGGTCCCCTCCCCGGCCAGGGGGTGGGGCAGGTCGACGCGCATGCCGCGGGCCTGCACCTGCGGGTCGGCGAAGACCTGGGCGATATCGTTGACCGGGCCGCAGGGAACGCCCAGTTCGGCCAGCCCGTCCACCCATTCGGCGGTGGTCTTGCGGCGCATGATCGGCAGCATCAGCGCATACAGCGCGCCGCGGTTCTCCACCCGTGCGCTGTTGGTCGCGAAGCGCGGATCGGCGGCCAGCTCCGGAGCGCCGGCAAAATCGCACCAGCGACGGAACTGCCGATCGTTGCCCACCGCCAGGATCACCCAGCCATCGGCGCTCTCGAAGGCCTTGTAGGGGACGATGTTGGGGTGCTCGTTGCCGAGCCTGCGGGGCACCCGGCCGGAAACCAGGTAATTGACGCCCTCGTTGACCAGCCAGGCCACCTGGCTGTCGAGCAGTGCCATGTCGATATGCTGACCCTCGCCGGTGGCATCGCGATGCCGCAATGCGGCCAGAATCGCCACCGCCGCGTACATGCCGCACATCACGTCGGCGATGCCGACCCCGACCTTGAGGGGTTCGCCATCGGGCTCGCCGGTGATGCTCATGATGCCGCCCTGGCCCTGGGCCAGGAAATCGTAGCCGGCGCGCGGCGCGAGCGGGCCGGTCTGGCCGAAGCCGGTGATCGAGCAGTAGACGAGCCGCGGGAACGCTTCCTTGAGGTCCGCATACGCCAGACCGTAGGCGGCGAGACCGCCGACCTTGAAGTTCTCCACCAGGACGTCGCAGCGGGCGATCAGCCGGCGGGCGAGCTCCTGTCCTTCGGGCCTCGAGATGTCCAGAGCGAGCGAGCGCTTGTTGCGGTTGGCACAGAGATAGTAGGCGCTCTCGCTGGTAGGCTGGCCCGCCGCATCCGTCACATAGGGCGGTCCCCAGCGGCGGGTGTCGTCACCATGGCCGGGCCGCTCGATCTTGATCACATCGGCGCCCAGGTCCCCCAGGAGCTGGGTGCAGGTGGGGCCGGCCAGAATGCGCGTGAGATCGAAAATGCGGATCCCCGAAAGTGCGCCCGTGCCGCTCATCGTCAGGCCTTCTAGAGGTGGCTGTCGTCCGGCTGACTAGCGCAGGCGAAGGGGGCACCACAAGCGCGCCCGGTCAGGAGCCGGCGAGCGGCAGGCCCTGCAGGGCCGAGCCATGGGCGAAGCCCGAGCTCAGCGCCCAGCCGGCGATCGCGCCGATCAGCAGCGGATCCCCCTCGCTGGCGGCGCCCGGGCGATGGGCGCGCCACAGGGCGAGCAGGAAGAAGGCCAGTGCGGCATAGCCCGCGCCCGCCTCCCAGGGCGTGTCCATGCCGGCCTGCGGCAGGCGCATGAGATAGAGCGCGACGGCAGCCAGGGCGGCGAGGCCGAGGGCCAGATCGCGCCGGGCCGCAGCGCGGCTCGGGGGCTGCGGTGCGGCGTTGCGGTGCAGCACCAGATCGCCCTGGCCGACGGCCAGTTCGCCGAACACCGCCACGGCGCCGGCCCAGGCCACCAGATCGAGGCTGCGGGTCATGTTCAGAGCGATGGTTCCGGCGTCGAAGGCCAGCGCCGCGGTGAAGGCGGTGAGCAGCAGGCGCGCCAGCAGGGGCAGCGGCGGTACGGCGTGGCGGGTGGCGTGGCAAAGCGCCATCAACGCCGCCAGCACGGCGATGCCGGGGGCGGGCATGGCGGCGATGGCCAGACCGAGCAGCAGAAAGGGGACGCCGAAGATGCGGCCGCTCCCGCCCTCTCCGCCGCCCGAGGGCTGGCGGCAGGCGGCCAGCAGACCGGTACCGAACAGGGTCAGCAGCAGGCCGAGAAAGGCGAAGGCCAGGGCCAGCACCTGTTCCGCCGCCAGCGGGCCGCGGAACAGAAAGGCCGGAGCGATGGCCAGCAGCACCACCGGCCAGCCCCGGGCCGGTACCGCCAGCCGCGCCAATATCCGCGCCGGCTGCGGCTTCGCGACGGTGGCGGCGCGTTCTCCGCGGCTGCCCACGCCACCACTGCCGGCAAGACTGGCCACCATCCCGGACATCGCCATGCTCTCCTCGCTGTTGTGGAGCCTCGACGTCCGGGATGGTGGACCAGGATGGTTAACAAACGGTTAACCGCAGGGCCGCCGGCTCAGGGCAGCAGCAGGAAGATCCGCATGTTGCCGCGGAGGATGGTCAGCGCGAACACTTTCTTTGCCTGGCGCACCCGATCCTCGAAATCGGCCAGCGACCCGACCGGCTCGCGATTGACGGCGAGGATGATGTCGCCCGGCCGCAGTCCCACCTGCCAGGCCGGCGAGCCGCGCTCGACATCGGCCACCAGCACGCCCTTGACGTTGCCGTAGGCGGGGTGGTCCGGAGGAATGTCGGTGAGGGTGGCACCGGCCAGCTGCGGCACCGCCTCGGCGCCGGCGATCACTTCCTTGGCGGGTTCGCCGATCACCACCTCGACCTGCTTTTCGCGGCCGTCCCGCAGCAGGGTCAGCCTGACCTTCTGGCCGCGCTCCATGAGACCGATACGGTTGCGCAGGTCGGTCGAGCTCTTCACCGGCTTGCCGTTGACCGCCACGATCACGTCCCCCGGCCGCAGGCCGGCGGCAGCCGCCGGCGAATTGGGCTCGACGCGGCTGACCACCGCCCCGCGCTTGCCGGGAATGCCCATCGCCTCGGCGATTTCGGGGGTCAGATCCTGGATCACCACGCCGATCCGGCCGCGCCGCACCTCGCCATAGCGGATGAGCTGCTGCATCACCGCCCGGGCCATGTTGACGGGCACCGCGAAGCCGATGCCGACATTGCCGCCGGCGGGGGCGATGATGGCGGTGTTGATGCCGATCAGCTCACCCTTGGTATTGATCAGCGCGCCGCCGGAATTGCCGGGATTGATGGGGGCATCGGTCTGGATGAAGCTCTCGTAGTTCTCGGCGGCGATGCCGCTGCGGCCGAGGGCGCTGATAATGCCCGAGGTGACGGTCTGGCCGAGGGCGAACGGATTGCCGATGGCCAGCACCACATCCCCGACCTCGAGCAGGTCCGAATCCCCCAGCGGCAGTGCCGTGAGCCGTTCGGCGGGGATCCGCAGGAGCGCGATGTCGGTGGCCGGATCCCGGCCCACCAGCTCGGCCTTGAACCGGCGCTTGTCCTTGAGGGTGACGGTGATCTCCTCGGCGCCCTGAACCACATGGTTATTGGTCAGCACGTAGCCCTTCTCGGCATCGACGACGACGCCCGAGCCGGCGCTCAGCACTTCGCGCCGCGGCTCGATGTCGGGCAGGCCGAAGAAGCGGCGGAAGAACGGATCGCGCAGCAGCGGGTTGGTCTGGGCGGGGCGGATCGAGCGGACCGCGATGTTGACCACCGCGGGGGTCACGTTTTCCAGCACCGGGGCCAGGGTCAGTACCCCGCGCTCCTTGTCGAGCAGCGAGAGCTGGGCGCGGGCGGGGATGCTGGCGAGGCCCGGGGCCAAGCCGATCAGCAGGACGGCGAGCCAGATCCGGTATCGCGACATGTGATCTTCCTCCCTTCGGTGAGCGGAATGGGGGGCGACCGACCTGCGGGCGCCCGGATGGGACAGGGAATCTCCGCCTTTCATGTAGGTGCGCAAACCGCGCCCGAGCGGGGCTCGCCATGCGACAAAAAAGCCGGAGGAACCCGAAGGTTCTCCGGCCACAGCCGCCACGCGGCCTAACCTCGCGACGCCGTTTCCGGCGGATCGCATCGCCCGCCCGTTCCGCCGGGCGACAGCAGTCCCATCACCCAGCAGGGCGGACAGAGCCAGAACAGCCAGGGCGCTGCCGCAAGCTGCGCCGCCAGCCACCGG
>CAYYZI010000232.1:0-5229 GCA_964475675.1 uncultured Geminicoccaceae bacterium | reverse complement strand
GGTTGGTGCCGCGATGGCGCGGATCGAGCGGGGTTCCCGGCACCGCCATGACCTCGCGACCGAGTTCGCCGGCGAGCCGTGCGGTCATCAGCGAACCCGAGCGCTCCGCCGCCTCGACCACCACCACGGCCAGCGACAATGCCGCGATCAGCCGGTTGCGGCGGGGAAAATGCCTGGCCCGGGGCGGCTCGCCGAAGGGCCGTTCGCTCAGCAGCAGCCCGCTTTCCCCGATCGTCCCCATCAGCTCGGCGTTTTCCGGCGGATAGGCGATATCCAGCCCGCAGGCGACCACCGCAGCGGTCCCGCCCGCCTGCCCCAAAGCCCCTTCATGAGCAGCGGTGTCGATGCCGCGGGCCAGACCGGAGATCACCAGAATGCCGGCAGCGCCCAGTTCGCGGGCCATCTGCCGGGCGAAGGCGCGGCCGTTGGCGCTGGCATTGCGGGCACCGACGATGGCCACGGCCGGACCCTCGAAGAGCGCGATTTCGCCGCGCACTGCCAGAACCGGCGGCGGGTCTGCCAGATGCGCAAGCCGTGCCGGGTAGCCGGGTTCGCCATGGAGCAGCAGCCGGGCGCCGATCCGCGCGGCGGTGGCCAGCTCCTGCTCGGCCGCCTCCAGAGAGCCGATCCGGCCCGGCTTGAGCCGACCGCGCGCCATCAGATCGGGCAGCGCCCGATGGGCGGCCAGGGCGTTGCCGAAACGCTGCAGCAGGCGGAAATAGAGGATCGGGCCGACGCCGCCGCTTCGCGCAAGAGCGATGCGTGCCAGCTTCTCCTCGGCCCCGAAATGCGCCATGCTGCGCCGTCCGCATGAATCCGGTGACGGGGAAAATGGTAGAGCAGGAAACGGGAAAATCAACCGAAGATAGCAGTTCCCGCTGGCAACGCTACTGGAAGGTCACCGAGGGACGGCCGCCGCGGCCGACCCTGCTGTTCGCCCTCGACCGTTTCGCTGCCGAGGGCCGGCAGGGCATCGAGGTGGTCGATCTGGGATGCGGTACCGGTCGCGACAGTCTCGAGATCCTGCGCCGCGGCCATCGTCTGCTGGCCGTCGATCGCGAGCCCGAGGCGCTGGCGCGGCTGCGCGAGCGGGTGCCACCCGAGCTCGCGGCCAATCTCCGCACCGCGGTGGCGGATCTCGAGGACTGGCGGGTCCCGCCCGCCGATCTGGTCAATGCCAGCTTCGTCCTCCACGCGCTGTCCCGCGAGGCCTTCATGCGGCTGTGGCGAAACATCGTCGCGGCACTGCGCCCCGGCGGCCGCTTCGCCGGCCATCTGCTCGGGCCGAAGGACAGCTGGGCGGTGAACGGCCGTTCCTGGGGCCTGGAGCGCGCCGAACTCGATCGCCTGCTGTCGGGTCTGGTGGTCGAGAAGCTGGAGGAAGAAGAGGACGACAGCGTGACCCCGCGGGGCGAGGCCAAGCACTGGCACATCTGGCACATCGTCGCCCGCAGGCCCTGATCAGCCCTTGCGGCGCGAGCCCAGCTCGAGGCGGTTTTCGCGGCCGGTGACCAGGCGGCGGACATTGTCGAGATGGCGGAAGAAGATGAGCGCCGCGAAGATGAAATAGAGCTCGGCGGCCTGGATGTAGCCGGTCCACAGTGCGAGAAGCGGGGCGGCCAGCGCCGCCGTGATGGAGCCCAGCGAGACGTAGCGGCTGAGCGCCACCACCAGCACGAACACCACCAGAATGCCCAGGAGCAGGACCGGTGTCAGGGCCAGGATGACGCCGGCCGCGGTGGCCACGCCCTTGCCGCCGCGGAATTTGAGCCAGACCGGAAAGCAGTGTCCGATCACCGTGCCGAGGCCGACCAGCACCGCCATGTCCGGGCCGAACCAGGAAAAGGTCAGGGCGGTGGGGATCGCGCCCTTGAGCACATCGGCGATCAGGGTGGCGATCGCGAGCCCCTTGCGGCCGGTGCGCAGGACGTTGGTGGCGCCGATATTGCCGGAGCCGATCTCGCGCACATCCCCGGCACCGGCCATTCGGGTGAACAGCACCCCGAAGGGGATGGAGCCGAACAGGTAGCCGAGGATGAAGGCCACCACCAGGGGCCACCAGTAGGCCGGTCCTCCGAGCGGGTCGACCATGTTCCCTCCACCTGGCTCGTGCCCTTTGGCTTTCTTGTAGCAGCCGCTGCCGCCGGCCGCGAGCCCGCCGGCTAGAGCTGCGGGAAGCGTCGCGGCTGCAGGGCGCCCTGAAACCAGCTCACCAGGGTCACCATGTCGAACACCGGAAGGCCGGTACGGGCGGCGATGGCGGCGGCGAAGGGGCACATGTTGGTGCATTCGAGCAGGATCGCACCCGGCTCCGGGTGCCGACGCGCGAGCCGGTCCGCCGCTTCCAGCAGATCCCGTTCGGCCGCCGCCGGATCCATCTCCGGCAGATCCTCGAGAATGACCCGCGAGAATTCCCGCCCGCCTTCGGTGCCCTCGATCGGCACATCCGCCGGCACGCCCGCCGCAGCCAGATGCTCGGCGCTCAGGGTGGCGGCGGAAACGGTGAGGATGCCCGCGCGTTTGCCCGGCGGCAGCATCGATTCGATCAGGGAAAACTGGACGAGACTGGAAGTCAGCACCGGCACCTCGAGCGCCTCGGCGAGCTCGCGCTGGAACAGGCAAAGAAAGCCGCAGTTGGTGGTGATGCCGGTGGCCCCCATGGCCACCAGTTCGCGCCCGGCCTCGATGAAAGCCGGCAGCAGTCCCTCGGCGCGGCGCCGCACCACCCGGTCGGGCGAGGCACCGCGCACCACCCGGTAGAGTACCGGGAACGGCCAGGTGGTGGCGTTGCCCATGTCGCCGGGGATGCGGGGGAAACGCGCCTCCAGCATGAGAATGCCCAGGGGTGCTCCGTATACCGCCTTGCCACCGCCGACCCGCCCGCCGATCATCCCCGCCGTCTCCGACAGCTTCGCCGCCCCTTACACAACACGGGAACGGGCGCATGGGAAGAGCATGACCGAAAGCACCGCCGGATCGCCGCCGCAACAGGGCAGCCCGCTCGAGGTGCTGGGCGCGTTCTTCGCCCTCGGTCTTCGCTCCTTCGGCGGGCCGGTCGCCCATATCGGCTATTTCCACGAGGCCTTCGTGCGTCGCCGGCGATGGGTCGACGAGGCCACCTTCGGCCATCTGGTGGCCCTCTCCCAGCTCCTGCCCGGGCCCGCCAGCAGCCAGGTGGGGATGGGCCTGGGCGCGCTCCGGGCGGGCTTCACCGGTGCCGTCGCCGCCTGGATCGGCTTCACCGCCCCTTCGGCTCTGCTGATGATCCTCTTCGGCCTCGGGGTCGGGCGCATCGATCTGCTGGGCTCCTCGGGCCTCCTGCACGGGCTCAAGCTGGCAGCATTGGCGGTGGTCGCCTTCGCCGTCTGGCAGATGGCCCGGCGCCATTGTCGGGAACGGCTGCAGATCGCTCTGGCGCTGTTCGCGATGACGCTGGTGCTTACCCTGCCGGGGGTGGCGGGCCAGCTTTCGGCGATCGCCCTCGGCGCTCTGGCCGGGGCCGCCTTCTTCCCACCCGATGCGGCTACACGGGAAGCGGGGATGGCGGTAGGGGGCGGCCGCCTGCCGGCGCTTCTGCGGCTCCTGCTGTTCGCCGGTCTTTTGCTGTCGCTGCCATTGCTGGCGCGGGCTCTGGGCTCGCCTCTCGCGGCGCTGGTCGATGCCTTCTACCGCGCCGGCTCGCTCATTTTCGGCGGCGGCCATGTGGTGCTGCCGCTCCTGCGCGGCGAAGTGGTGGCTCCCGGCTGGGTGGCGCCGGATCTCTTCGTCGCCGGCTATGGCGCCGCCCAGGCCCTGCCCGGCCCGCTGCTTTCCTTCGCGGCATATCTGGGCATGGTGGCGGAGCCGGGTGGCGGCATCGCCGGTGCCCTGGCGGTGCTGCTGGCGATCTTTCTGCCCTCGCTGCTGCTGGTCACCGGTGCCCTGCCCTTCCTGGCACGGCTGCGTCGCCATGCACGCATCGGTGCGGCCCTGTCAGGGGTCAACGCGGCGGTGGTCGGGCTGCTGCTGGCCGCGCTCTACACACCCGTCTGGACCAGCGCGGTCGCCGGGCCCACGGGCTTCGCCGTCGCCGCCATCGCCTTCGCCCTGATCGCCGTCTGGCGGCTGCCGGCCTGGGCGGTGGTGGGCCTGTGTGCATTCGCCGGGCTGCTGCTCGATCTCTGAGGCCGCGCCGGCGGTCGGCGATCCTCAATCGGCGGCGAAGCGGGCGAGCGCCCGGCGATCGATCTCGATGCCCAGACCCGGCCCGGTCGGGATTTCCACCCGGCCATCGCGATGCATGACGGGCTCGGTGAGGATGGCCTCGCGAATGGGGTGCTCGGTGCGATCGAATTCGAGCAGCGGCTCCCGGGGATGGCGGCAGAGGGGCTCGTTCGGGAGCACCGCCAGGAGCTGCAGCGATGCGGCGAGGGCGATGCCGGTGCCCCAGACATGGGGGATGTAGCGAACCCCGAAGGCGGCGGCCATGTCGGCGATCTTCTTGCATTCGGACAGACCGCCGGCGGCACAGGTGTCGGGCTGGGCGATGTCCAGTGCCCGAGCCGCGAACAGGCGCCGGAAATCGAAGCGGGTGAAGGAGCATTCCCCGCCCGCCACCGGCAGCGGCTGACGCTGCCGCAATTCGGCATAGCCCTCGACATCCTCGGGCGGGATCGGCTCCTCGAACCAGGCGATGTCGAGCTCGGCGAGCCGCCGGCCGAGCTCGGTGGCCGCCGTCACGTCATAGGCATGATTGGCATCGACCATCAGCGCCACCTCGGGACCGATCGCCTCGCGCACCGCCCGGGCGGCGGCGAGGTCGCGCCTGATGCCGAAGCCCACCTTCAGCTTCATCGCCGAGAAGCCTTCCTCCACGTATCCGCCTGCTTCCTCGGCGAGATAGCGCGTGGGATCGGGGCGCTCGCGCTTGTAGAGCCCGGTCGCGTAGGCCCGCACATGGCGGCGGATCGGCCCGCCCATCAGCACATGGACCGGCTGCCCCGCCGCCTTGCCGCGGATGTCCCAGAGCGCGATGTCGAGGCCCGACAGCGCCTGGATCGCGAGACCGCGCTGGCCGTGATCCCTGAGCGCATTGTAGAGCTCCTGCCAGATCGCCTCGCCGGCCAGCGGATCGCGACCGATCAGCATTTCGGCGTAGAGGGCGACCACCGCGGCATTGGCGGCGGGCGGTCCGTAGCACTCGCCGAAACCGGTGATCCCTTCGTCGGTCGTGACTTCCACCACCAGGGC
>CAYYZI010000231.1:0-5255 GCA_964475675.1 uncultured Geminicoccaceae bacterium | reverse complement strand
CCTGTGGCTGCGCCAGCGGCTGTGGCAGGAGGCCCATCGTCATGGATAGGCACGCCCTCGCCGCCCGTGTCGCCCGCGGCATGTACGCCCGGGATTTCGCCGCCCAGAGCCTCGGTCTCGAAATCCTGGAGGTGGACGCCGGCTTCGCCCGGCTGGCGATGCGGGTGCGGCGCGAGATGCTCAACGGCCATGCGGTCTGCCATGGCGGCTACATCTTCACCCTGGCCGACGCCGCCTTCGCCTATGCCTGCAATTCCGACAATCATGTCACCGTGGCGCTGGCCTGCCACATCTCCTTCATCGCCCCGGCGCGGGAGGGGGACCGGCTGGTGGCGGTGGCCCGCGAGGTGGCGAGGGCCGGCCGCACCGGCATCTACGATGTCATGGTGCTCGATCAGGAGGGGGCGACCATCGCCGCCTTTCGCGGCAACAGCTACCGCACCCGCGGTCATGTGGTGGAGCCCGAAAGCCTGCGCGAGGGCTAGGAGGGGCTGCCATCGGCGCCGGCGCCGCCCGCCCACATCAGGAACTTGGCGAGGCGCGGGGCGGGATCGGTGATGTCGGCGGGATGCCGCCAGCGGGCATCGAGGGCCTCCCTGCAGATCCGCCGGAGTACCGCCAGCGATGCCTGTTCGCTGCCCAGCAACTGCCGGCAGTGCTTCAGGAACATGCCCGGATTGACCAGCCGCCGCCCCGCCACATAGCCGGTCGGACTGGTCACCGTGCCCGAGGCCGCCTCCGCCACCAGCCGCGGCAGATGCAGGCCGCAATCCAGGAAATAGCGAACATAGCCGGGCAGACGGGGGTTGATCTCGATCACCTTGGGCGTGCCGCAGCGGGCATCGATCTTGAACTCGACCTCCGCCGGTCCCCGCCATTGCACGGTCTCGAAGAAGGGCAGCACCGTCTCCACCAGCCGCGGTTCACAGGTGCTCACCGCCATCGCCGTGATGCCACCGGTGACCGGATATTGCCGCAGGCTCTGCAGGGTGAACCAGGCGACCAGACGCGAATTGCGGTCGAACAGCAGGGTCGCCGCGTGCATCGCATCGGGCGGGCCGGGGATGTATTCGCAAACCAGCTCCTTTTCGCCATCCTCGACACGGGCCTGCGCGATGTCCGCATAGCGCCGCACTCCCCGGGCGCCGCCGATGTCGAAGCGCGGCTTGACGATCACCGGCCCGCGCCCCTCGCCGGTGGTGAACAGCCGCGGCACGGGAATGCCGAGGCGCCGGCAGAGCCGGTAGGTGCGGCATTTGTCGTAGGCCGCCAGCACCGTCTCATGGTCGGGAAAGCTGAGCGAAAAACGCCGTGCCAGCGCCGCGTGGACGCGGCTGAGCCGGACCACCTCGGGAGTGGTCATGGCCAGCAGCACATCCACCCGGGCCGCAGCCAGCCGGTCGATGAGCTCGCTCGGCGGCAGCGCGCCGGACAGGGGCAGATGCGCCGCGCAGTAGCGCGAATGCAGGCCCGGCGGCGGTACCCGCTGGTCGCAGGCGATCACCCGGAACCCGCCCCGGCCGAGATCGCGGATCACCGCCAGTGCTGCGCGATTGAGCGCTCTGGTCACGGCCACGCCGGGCATCGCGGCCGGCTCCGCTCTAGGAGGGCGCCAAGACACCGGCGAACTTCCAGTGTTCGGCGAGCCATCGATGGGCCCGAAACAGGGGCGCAGCGGCGAGGTTGGTCATGCGGCCGGGCGCCCGGTAGCAGAGCATGGTGGGCATGAAGCCGAAGCCCCGCCGCGCCTTCACCTGCCGCTGCAGGATGCCGGCATGGAGGCGTTGGAGCCCGAGCTCGATGGCCAGCTGCACCGGCCGGTAATAGGCGAGATTGAAATAGAGCAGAGAACTGCGGGCGCGCGCTTCGAAGCCGCAGAAGGGCAGATGGCCGGAGCGTCCGTCGTGCACCAGTACCGTGAAACCCAGAAGCTCCCGGCCGGCGAACCCGCCCAGGATCACGCATCGCTCACCGAGCTCCCGTTCGAGCAGGGGGAACAGACCGGGGCGCCAGGGAAAGGGCACCTCGGGGTTGAGGCGTTCGTGATGTGTGCGGGCGAGCCCGTACAGCCGCGCGGCCCATGGCTCGGGATCGGTGATCTCGCGGATCTCGACGCCGCTGCGCGCGCATCTGCGGATCTCCTGGCGGACCATGCCCGGGAGCTTCCGCGAGCGGGAGCGCAGCGATTCCACATACCCGTCGAAATCGCGCCAGCGGATCTCCATGCAGGCGACCGGCTGGTCGGCAGTGGCCAGAAAACCGCGCTCGCGCAGCAACCCGCGGAGAGTGGTGTCGCTCGCCGGCAGGCGACGGAAGACGAGGGGCAGCCCGCGATCTTCGGCATGCTCCAGGAGCAGGTCGAGAACCCTGCCCCGATCCCGTCCCAGCAGCGTCGGATCACAGTCCTTGTGGGAGCCGACCAGGAGGCAGGGGGTGAAGGACAGGCCGATCGCCGCCAGCGGGCGGTGCAGCCGGCCCAGCAGCATGCGGTCGGGGCTCGCGATGCTCGCCCCGGCACGGATTTCCCGGAACATCGCCGCGGAATGCAGGCGCTCGCCGTGCCGCAGGGCGAGATAGCGGGGTCGCTCTTCGGCGACCGTCGCCTTCTCCAGGACCCGCAGCCAGCCGCGACCGACCATCACCCCCGGTCCGAGCCGATCCCAGTCCGTCCCGTCGAAGGCATCGATGCTGTCGGCGAACACCGGCTGCAACCTGCCGGCATCCTGTGGCGCACGCGTGCGAACTGCGGTTCCGCCCATGGCCCCCATCCTGCGGGCCGGTGGCATCGCCGGCCGCCCACTGCATAGGCCGCAGCAGTCGAAGATGCCAGCGCTCGCCCCGGCCGGGCATATCATGATGCGGTGAACATCGACGGGCCCGACCGCGGCCCGCACCGTCTTGCAATTTTCGTTGCAGGCCATGATCTTGGACCCAGCTTCAGCGAGGGAACGCCGGGAGGGAAGTCGCCATGCGGCATGCGCGTGCGCCGAGGAAGGAGGAGCTCGACCCGATCGAGCTGGCCAGCCGCGACGAAATCGAGGCCCTGCAGCTCAGCCGCCTCAAATGGTCGCTGCGCCACGCCTACGATCACGTGCCCTTCTACCGGCAACTGTGGGACGAGGCCGGGGTGCATCCCGAGGACGTGCATGCGCTCGAGGATCTGCGGCGCTTTCCCTTCGTCACCAAGGAAGATCTGCGCCGCTACTATCCCTTCGGCATGTTCGCGGTGCCGCGCGAGCAGGTGGTGCGGATCCACGCTTCCTCCGGCACTACCGGCAAGCCGACGGTGGTCGGCTACACCAGAAACGATCTCGAGAGCTGGTCCGAGCTGGTCGCCCGCAGCCTGCGCGCCACCGGCGGCCGGCCCGGCGACATCATCCACGTGGTCTACGGCTACGGGCTGTTCACTGGCGGGCTCGGCCTGCATTACGGGGCCGAGCGGATGGGCATGACGGTGGTGCCCATGTCGGGCGGGATGACCGAGCGCCAGGTGCAGCTCATTGCCGATTTCGGGCCGCAGGTGATCGCCGTCACCCCCTCCTACATGCTGGCGATCGCCGACGAGTTCGAGCGGCAGGGACGCGATCCGCGCAAATCCTCGCTGGAGGTCGGGGTGTTCGGAGCCGAGCCCTGGACCGAGGCGATGCGGCAGGAGATCGAGGAGCGCTTCGACATGGACGCCATCGACATCTACGGCCTGTCCGAGGTGATGGGGCCGGGAGTGGCGGTGGAGTGCATCGAGACCAAGGACGGGCTGCACATCTGGGAAGACCATTTCCTTCCCGAGGTGATCGATCCGGCCACCGGCCAGGCGCTGCCCGACGGGGAGATGGGCGAGCTCGTCTTCACCTCCCTTTCCAAGGAGGCCTTTCCGGTGATCCGCTATCGCACCCGCGATCTGACCCGGCTGTTGCCGGGCACCGCCCGCAGCATGCGGCGGATGGAGAAGATCACCGGCCGCAGCGACGACATGCTGATCATCCGCGGCGTCAATCTGTTCCCCTCGCAGATCGAGGAGCTTTTGCAGGAGGATGCGCGGCTGACCCTCCATTACGTGCTGGAAGTGCGCCGCGACGGCCCCCTCGATCGGCTCACGGTGCTGGTGGAAGGTCGTCCCGGGGCGGCCGATGCCGCCGCCCGCGAGGCCGCGGCGGCCGAGCTCCAGCACCATATCAAGAGCCGCATCGGCGTCAGCGCCGCGGTGCGGGTGACCGAGCCCGGCAGCATCGAGCGCTCGATGGGCAAGGCCCGGCGCATCATCGATCTGCGCAAGAGCGGCTGAGGGGCGGGCGTCAGAGGCCGAGCTGGCGGCGGGCCGCGAGCAGGGTGTTGTAGAGGAGACAGGCCACCGTCATCGGCCCGACGCCGCCGGGTACCGGGGTGATGGCGGCGGCCCGCGCGGCCGCCTCGGCGAAGGCCACGTCCCCCACCAGACGGCTCTTGCCCTCGCCGCTCTCGATGCGGTTGATGCCGACATCGATGACCACCGCACCCTCGCGGATCCAGTCGCCGCGCACCATCTCCGGTCGCCCCACCGCGGCCACCAGGATCTCGGCCCGGCGACAGCGCTCGGCCAGATCCCGGGTCCGCGAATGGGCGACGGTGACCGTCACATCGGCACCCAGCAGCAATGCCGCCATCGGCTTGCCGACGATGTTGGAGCGGCCCAGCACCAGCGCCGATTTTCCCCGCAGCCCGTCGCGGCCGAGCACGGATTCCAGCAGCATCATGCACCCCAGCGGCGTGCAGGGCAGTAGCAGTCCGGCATCGAGCGGCCGCGAGGCGGCCCACATGCGGCCGACATTGAGGGGATGGAAGCCGTCCACATCCTTGGCCGGGTCGATCGCCTCAAGGACCGCCCGGCCGCGGATCTGGGCGGGCAGGGGAAGCTGCACCAGGATGCCGTGCACCGAGCGGTCGGCATTGAGCGCGGCCAGACGGGCCAGCAGCGCCTGCTCGGAGGTGTCGGCCGGCAGCGTCTCCACCTCGCCTTCGATGCCGACCTCGGCCGCCATCCTGGCCTTGGTGCGGACATAGACGCGGCTGGCCGGATCCTCGCCCACCAGCAGGACGACGAGACGCGGCGTGACGCCGGTGCGCTGCTGCAGCTCCGTGACCTCGGCGGCCACCCGCTCGCGCAGTGCCGCGGCCCGCGCGCGTCCGTCGATGATCTGTGCCATTGCTCTCCTCCCCCTGCTAGCGCCTCCGAGCTTGTCGCCCGTGGGTGGGCGGACTATCTGTCGAGCGATTTTCAC
>CAYYZI010000230.1:0-5296 GCA_964475675.1 uncultured Geminicoccaceae bacterium | reverse complement strand
AGATCCTTGTGGATCTCGTGGCGCACCAGCTCGCGCACCCGCTCGCTCATGACCTCGCGCAGATCGCCCAAGGTACGCGGCGCTGCCACCAGCACCAGCTCGTTGTAGGCGCCGGCGTTGCGCCCTTCCTCCAGGACCTCGGCCAGATGGCGGGCGAAGCGCTCCTTTTCCACCCGCTTGGGGTCGGTGTCCGGCTCCATGGCGTGGCGGCCCTGGTCGTGGGAGCGGTCGAAGGTCCGCCCCGGCCGATCGGCGACCAGATCGAGCCCCTTGCGTCGGGCCGGATCGTAGACCTCCTCGCGCAGGGGCTCGATCGTGTAGCTGGCGCCCTCGGCCTTGAACAGCCGGGCATGCGCCCCGTCCGCGACGACCACCCAGACTTTCCGTTTCGGCATCGGACCCCCTCCGGAATTGGCGAACGCCGGCCTGCGCCGAGCAGGCCCGCTCAATCGGTCTCCCGATCCTCGATCAGAATTTCGTAGACGGCGGCGACGCGGCCCTCCAGCGGCCGCTCCTCCTCGCCGAGTTCCTCCGCTTCCCCGCTGGCCCAGGCCAGGGCCTGTTCGATCTCGCCGAAGGTCGCGCCCGTCTGCAGGATCCGCAGATGCTTGACGGGATCGTCTCCGCCCACCAGCTCGGCGATCTCGCTGAGGGTCGGGTGCAGGTGCGGGGCGCGGCGGCGCTTCTGGTTCATCGCTTCGTCCGATCGGTTCGAGCAGGGCTCAGGGTTGCACGCTCCACCTCGAAAGGCCTTGCCTCAGGTCAAATCCCGGGCGCGCGGGGCATGCAGCAGCTCCGCCAGACCAGCGAGCAGCCTGCCCGCGACGGCTCCGTCGACGATGGCGAGGCCCACACCCTTCTGGATGAGGTCTGGCGGGAGCTGTTTCAAGGGATCGGGTGCAAAGGTCAAGGCCAGATCCTCGCGGATGCGGACATCGCCGAGCCGCTGCCTCGCCTCCTGCAGTCGCTGGCGGGCCGTGCCCGCCTCCTCCGCCAGGGCCAGCAGCAGGATCTCGCTGCCGGTGCCGGCCGCCAGATTGCGGGCGAGCTGCAGCACCCGCTCGTTGCCGGCATAGATCACCAGCAGCGGCCCCCGGGTCTCGCCCAGCAGGACGAGCGGCAGCGAGGCGGGCAGCTCCGGCGGCCGCGGCAGGGCGGCCAGCAGCCGCGCCTGGGCCGCGGTCAGCAGCAGCAGGTCGCGTTCCTCGACCACCGTCCGCAGCTCGCTGGCCGCCAGCAGGGTGAAACTGCAGTGCAGGCGCCGACTGCGGGCCAGCTCGGCGAGGCGCAGATGCACATCCTCGGCCATCAGCCGCAGTGCCCGCCGCACCGCCGCCGGCTCGAAGGCCGGCTCGCTGGCTCCGGAGCGTGCGATCAGGCGCGTAAACGGCAGCGCCGCCGACCACAGCAGCGCCACATCCTCCATGAAGGTGGCCCGGATCTCGCACTGCAGACGCTCGGCGAGCCCGACGATGCGCTCGAGCTGCGGCAGCGCCGGCTCGGTGCCGAGAATGGCGATCATGCGCCGGGAGCCCGGGTTGCCGGTCATTCCCCGCGCTCCCGCCGCTCGGCTTTCTCCTCGGCGACGAAGCGCCGGCGGCGTTCGGCCAGTTCGCGCAAGCGATCCTCCACCAGACGGTTGAGACTGCCTTCGGGATAGAGGCCGTCGGCGCCGCGTTCGCCGGCCGGCCTTCCCGTCAGGATCTCGATCCCCTGCTCCACCCTGTCAATGGCATGGACCATGAATCTGCCCTCGGCCACCGCCCGCCGCACCCGCTCCGCGAGCATCAGATGGCGGAGGTTGCTTTGCGGCACGATCACCCCGTGGCTGCCGTCGAGACCGCGCACCGCGCAGAGATCGAAGAAGCCCTCGATCTTCTCGTTGACCCCGCCCACGGCGAGGATCTCGCCATGCTGGCTGACCGCCCCGGTGACCGCCAGATTCTGGCGGATCGGCACCTCGGCGATGGCCGAAAGCAGGGCGAACAGTTCGGCGGCCGAGGCGCTGTCGCCATCGACCCCGCCGTAGGACTGCTCGAACACCAGGGTGGCGGACAGCGACAGCGGCACGTCGCGGGCATAGTTGGCGGCCAGATAGCCGCTCAGGATCAGCACCCCCTTGGAGTGGATCGGCCCGCCCAGCTTGACCTCCCGCTCGATGTCCACGAGCTGGCCGCCGCCCATGCGGATGCGTGCCGAGATGCGGCTCGGCCGGCCGAATTCGTAGCCCCCGAGACGGATCACCGAGAGGCCGTTGATCTGGCCGGTGACCGCGCCTTCGGTGGCGATCCGGATGACCCCCTCGCGGATCTGTTCCTGGACCCGTTCGCGCAGCCGCGACAGACGCCGTTCGCGGGCCGCGGCGGCGGCCTCGACATGGCCGGCATCGATGAGCTCCGCCCCCGCCCGGGCGGCGCAGTAATCGGCCTCGCGCACCAGATCGCCGAGATGCCGCAGATTGGCCGACAGCTTCTCGCGGTCGCCGGCCTCGCGGGCGGCGTATTCGAGGAGACGGGCGACCCCGTCGGCGCGGCAGGGACGCAGCCCATCGCGGGCGACGATGGTCGCCACCAGCCGCGCATAGAGGGTGAGCGCCTCCGGCCCGCGCCGGATCTCCTCGTCGAAATCGGCGGCGATCTTGAACAGCGGCTCGAATTCGGGATCGATCTCCGCCAGCAGATAGTAGAGCAGCCGCTCGCCCACCAGCACCACCTTGACGTCCAGCGGAATGGGCTCGGGCTCGAGGGTGACGGTGGTCAGCAGCCCCATGGTCTGCAGGGGCGGCTCGATATGGATGCGGCCGGCGGTGAGCGCCCGCTTGAGCGCCTCCCAGGCCATCGGCCGGGCCAGCAGCTTGCGCGCATCGACCACCAGATAGCCGCCATTGGCGCGATGCAGGGCGCCCGCCCGGACCATCAGGAAATCGGTCAGCAGCGCGCCCATCTCCGCCCGGTGCTCGATCCTGCCGATCAGCCGCTCGTAGGTGGGGTCCTCCTCGAACACCACCGGCGCCGCCTCGAGGCCGCCATTGTCGACCAGCAGATTGACCGCATAGCGGCGGAACAGCGGATGCGCCTCGTCGAGACTGGTGGCGGTGGGCTTGAGCTGCTCGGGGATCATCAGGAAGATTTCGACATGGCTGATCACGTCGCGCCGCAGCGCCTCGAGATATTCGGTCACCTGCGGCAGGTCGGCCCAGCGGCGGATCAGGGAATCGACCAGGAAGTTGACGGCGAACGCCGCGGTCTCGTCGTTGAGGCGGCGGATCCGCTCGCGGGTCTCCTTGATCCATTCGGGCATCCGCTGCAGGGCGCGCTGCAGCAGCTCCTCGAGCTCCTTGATGGTCGCCTCGATGCGTCTGCGGACCGGCTCGGGAAGCTGCTCGAACTGCTCCGGCGGCAGGATCCGCCCCTCGCTCATCGGCGCGAAGGCGAAGCCCATCGGCGAGCGGATGAGGGCGATGCCGAGGCGGCGGGCCTGGGCCTCGACCTCGGCCACCGCCCGTTCCTGCCGCTCCTTGAGCTCCTCCTCGATGAGCCGGCGGCGGGTGCGGTACTCCTCGTTCTCGAAGGCGTTCCTGAGAGCGTCGAGGAGATCGCCCAGGAGATGCACCACATCCTCCTGCAGGGCCGCACCGCGACCGGCCGGAAGCTGCAGCGCACGCGGTTTGCGCGGCTCGCCGAAATTGTCGACATAGGCCCAGTCGCTGGGTACCGGCTCCTCCGCCGCCCGCGCCTCGAGCCGCTGGCGGACGATCGAATGGCGGCCGATCCCTTGGGGGCCGAGGGCGTAGACATTGTAGCCCTGGCGGCGGGTGGAAAGCGCGAAGCCGAGCGCCTCCACCGCCCGCTCCTGACCGATCGGGGTCTCCAGCGGCTCGAGCTCGGCGGTGGTGGCAAAGCCCAGTTCCCCGGGATCGCATTGCCAGGCCAGCCGCTCGACCGGAACTGCCAGGTTCGCGGTCATCGCCTTCTCCTCCCCCATTGTGCCCTCCGCACCGGCCGGGCCGGCCGGTCAGTCGAGATCGAAGCGGATGCCGGCCGCCACATAGCCGCCATCGACCACCAGCACATGGCCGGTCACGTACCGCGCGCCCTCGCCGGCCAGATAGAGGGCGGCGGCGGCGACATCCTCGGGCTCCCCGTAATGGCCGAGCGGCACCGCCCGCTTCCAGGCCTCGCGGGTGGCCTCGGTGTGCATCGCCTTGACCAGCGGCGTGTCGATCGGCCCCGGGGCGATGGCGTTGACGGTGATACCGTAATCGGAAAGCTCCACCGCCGCGGTCTGGGTGAGGTTGATCACCGCCGCCTTGGAGGCACCGTAGGCCGCCCGCCCGGTGGCTCCTCGGAGCCCCGCCACCGAAGCGATGTTGATGATCCGCCCGCCGCGACCGGCCTCGCGCATCGCCCTGCCGGCCTCCCGGAGACAGACGAACAGTCCGAACAGATTGACCGAAAAGATGCGCGTGAAATCGGCGATGTCGTGGTCGAGCAGGCGCTTTTGCAGACCGATCCCGGCGCTGGTCACCAGAAGGTCGATGCCGCCGAGCTCGGAGACGGCGCGACCCATGGCATCCACCGCCGCCTCCTCCTGCGCGAGATCGGCCGCTACCGTATGCGCCCTGCCGCCGGCGCGGGCGATTTCGGCGGCGCTCTCCTCGAGACCCTCGGGGTCGCGATCGAGGAGGGCGACCGTCGCCCCGGCCTCGACAAAGCGACGGGCGACGGCCCGGCCGATGCCGCTCGCGGCCCCGGTGACGACCGCTCTCCTTCCTTCCAGTTCCATGGCCTCCCCTCCCGTGCTTCGAACTCCGGACCGCCGCGCCTCCCTAGAGGGCGCGAAAACGCCAGGCCCCATCCTCGCCGCGCCAGCGTTCGACGAGGCCGCGGCGCAGCAGATGGTTCATGTGGGCATAGGTCTCGCCGAGGGCGAAACCGAGCTGGCCCGGCACGATCTCGATATCGAACAGGGCCGGCATGATCTCGAACAGGGTCGCCGGCTCGCGACAGGCGGCGACGGCCCGCTCCAGCCGCTCCTCGTGATGGTGCCGCAGCTCCGCCAGACGCGCCGGCAGATTGCGGAAGGGGCGGCCATGCGAGGGCAGAACCAGGCAGTCCTCGCCGATCGCATCGTAGCGCCGGAGCGAATCCAGGAATTCCTGCAGCGGGTCGCATTCCGGCGAATTCGGCGAGACCGCCACCACCGGGCTGATGCGCGGCAGGATCTGGTCGGCGGCGATCAGCAGATCGCCCTCGCGCGACAGCAGGGTGATCATTTCCGGCGCGTGGCCCTCGCC
>CAYYZI010000229.1:0-5318 GCA_964475675.1 uncultured Geminicoccaceae bacterium | reverse complement strand
GGACCGATCCCGGGCAGGAGCGCGGGACCGCACCGGGCAGGGCCTTCCTCGTAGCGCCCGACAGCGAGGTGCCGGTGATCCGCAGCGGCCCGGAAGGGGCGCGCGAGGCGGTACTGCTGCGCTGGGGGCTGCTCGGTCCCTGGATGCGCGATCCCCGCGATCCCGGCCGCCAGATCAACGCCCGCTACGAGACCGCCGCCGACAAGCCGATGTTCCGCGCGGCCTTCCGCCAGCGCCGCTGTCTGGTGCCGGCCGACGGCTTCTTCGAGTGGCAGAAGCGGGGCAGGGGGCCGAGCCGGCCCCATTTCGTCCGTCTCGGCGAGGGCGCGCCGATGGCCATGGCCGGCATCTGGCAGGCGACGCGGCTGGAGGACGGCAGCATCCACGAGAGCTTCGCCATCCTCACCCGTCCCGCCAGCCCGGAGATCCGGGAGATCCATCATCGGATGCCGGTGGTGGTTCCGCCGGAGCTGTGGGATGCCTGGCTCGATCCGGAACTGCGCGATCCGGCGATGCTGCGGGAGCTCCTGGAGAGCCACCCGGTCGCGATGGACGCCTGGCCGGTGAGCCGGCGGGTCAACAGCCCGGCCAACGACGATCCGGCCCTTCTCGCCCGGGACGAGGAGGAAGCGGAGATTCCGCCGGCTGGTCGCGCGGCGCAGGGCAGGCTGTTCTGAGAACCGGTCAGATGGCGAAGGAGGTGCCGCAGCCGCAGGAGGCCTTGGCATTGGGGTTGTGGACGCGGAAATAGGCGCCGGTCAGATCCTCGACGAAATCGAGCTCGGCGCCGAGCAGGAACATCAGCGACATGCCGTCGATCACCACCCGTGCCCCATCCTTCTCGATCTCCACATCACCGGGCTCGGAGCGGTCGTCGAGGGCGAACTTGTACTGAAAGCCGGAACAGCCGCCGCCATCGACGCTCAGCCGCAGCCGCAGGCCGGGAGCGTGTTCCTCGGCGAGGATCTGCCGTATACGGCGGGCGGCATTGTCGGAGATGGAGAGGGGGGTCGGCCTCGCGCCTTCGGTCATCACTGCCACCACGGTTTCCCTGCCCAGTTCGTACCTTCCTCAATCTAGGGGCGGCGGGCATAGTGTCAAAGAATCCGGATGCGGACAATGCCGCACGGGCCACCGGCGAGGAGCGAGGAGCCGCATGCAGCTTTCAGCCTATGCCTGCCGGCCGGAGCAGAGCGCCGGCCGCCAGCACGAGGAGCCGGAAAGCCGGCTGCGCACGCCGCATCAGCGCGACCGCGACCGGATCGTCCATGCCACCGCCTTCCGTCGGCTCGAATACAAGACCCAGGTCTTCGTCAATTTCGAAGGCGACCATTTCCGCACCCGCCTCACCCATTCCCTGGAAGTGGCCCAGATCACCCGCACCATCTGCCGGGCGCTGGCCGTCAACGAGGATCTCGGCGAGGCCATCGCGCTGGCCCACGATCTCGGGCACAGCCCCTTCGGCCACGCCGGCGAGGTGGCGCTCGACGAGGCGCTGCGCGGCTTCGGCGGCTTCGATCACAACCTCCAGACCTTCCGGGTGCTGACCGTATTGGAGCGCCGCTACGCCGGTTTCGACGGTCTCAACCTGACCGCCGAAACCCTGGAGGGGGTGGTCAAGCACAACGGCCCGCTGCGCGGCCACGTGCCGGCGGTGATCGCCGCCCATCCCCTGGCCGGGCGCTTCGCCCTGCCGCTGCAGCCGCCGCTCGAGGCCCAGATCGCCGCCATCAGCGACGACATCGCCTATTGCAGCCACGATGTCGACGACGGGCTGCGGGCCGGGTTTTTCACCATCGAGGAGCTCGCCGAGGTGCCGCTGGCAGCCCCCGCCGTGCGCGCCATTCTCGAACGCCACGGCCGCTGCGAGCCGGAACGTTTCGCTCACGAGACGGTGCGGAGACTGATCGACCGGCTGGTGACCGATCTCCTGGCGGAGACCCGAAGGCGACTGGAGGCGCTGGCGCCGACCAGCGTCGCCGAGATCCGCGATGCCGAGCGACTGGTCGCCTTCTCGGAGGAGGTGGCGGAACAGCTCGCCGCCCTTCGCGCCTTCTTGCACGAGCGGGTGTATCGCCACTACAAGGTCAACCGCATGGCGCTCAAGGCGCAGCGCCTGGTACATGAGCTGTTCGAGGCCTTTCTCGCCGCCCCCCAGTGCCTGCCGGACCGCTGGCGCCAGCAGGCCGGCGAGCCGGGCAGTCGCCGCACCGCGGAAACCGTGCGCGACTACATCGCCGGCATGACCGATCGCTACGCTCTCGACGAACACGACCGTCTCTTCAAACTGGCACGCTACCGCCTATGAATGTTTTCAAAGAGTTCAGGGACACCGTCGCGGCCGCGATTGCGGCCTTGCAGAAACGAGGCGAACTGCCGCCCGAGCTCGACCTCGAGCGCATTTCGGTGGAGCCGCCGCGCGATACCGCCCACGGCCACATGGCCACCAACGCCGCCCTGGTGCTGGCCCGCCAGGCCCGGCGCAAGCCCCTCGAGCTGGCGGCATTGCTGCGGCAGGAGATCGAGGCGGCACCGGATATCGTCGAGGTGGAGGTGGCACCGCCGGGCTTCCTCAACGTGCGTCTTTCCGACGATCTCTGGCGCCGCCAGATTCCGACGGTGCTGCGGGCGGGTGCCGATTACGGGCGCTGCGATCTCGGTCGCGGGCGGCCGGTCAACGACGAATACTGCTCCGCCAATCCCACCGGGCCGCTGCATGTGGGCCATGGCAGAGGCACCGTCTACGGCGATGCCCTGGCCAATCTGCTGGATTTCGCCGGCTACCGGGTGACCCGCGAATATTACGTCAACGACGGCGGTGCCCAGATCGAGGCCATGGCCCGCTCGGTCTATCACCGCTACCGCGAACTCCTGGGCGAGGATCCGGGGCCGATGCCGGAGGGGCTCTATCCGCTGGAGGAGCTGGTGCCGGTGGCCCGGGCGATCCTCGAGCGGGACGGCGATCGCTGGCTGGGCCGGCCCGAGGAGGAGTGGCTGGAGCCGTTCGGCCGCGAGGGCGTGGAGGCGATGCTGGCCCGCATCCGCGAGGATCTGGCGGCGCTCGGCGTCCATCACGATGTGTTCGTCTCCGAGCGCGAGCTCATCTCCGCCGGTCGTATCGAGGAGGCCATCTCCCTCCTGGAACGACAGGGGCTCGTTTATGTCGGCACGCTGCCGCCGCCCAAGGGCAAGCAGATGGAGGATTGGGAGCCGACGCCGCAGCTCCTCTTCAAATCGACCGCCTTCGGCGACGATGTCGACCGCCCGCTCAAGCGCTCCAACGGAGCCTGGACCTATTTCGCCGCCGATCTCGCCTACCATCTCGACAAGATCCGCCGCGGTGCGGAGATCCTGATCGATGTCTGGGGCGCCGATCATGGCGGCTATGTCAAACGGATGCAGGCGGCGGTGAAGGCACTGGGTGAAGGCCGGGCCGAGCTCGTGGTCAAGCTCTGCCAGCTCGTGCGTCTCTATGCCGGCGGTGAGCCCCTCAAGATGTCGAAAAGAGCCGGTCGCATCATATGGTTGCGCGACGTCGTCGACGAGGTGGGCAAGGATGTGTTCCGGTTCATCATGCTCACCCGCAAGAACGATGCGCCGCTGGAGTTCGATCTCGAGAAAGTGGTCGAACAGTCCAAGGACAATCCGGTTTTCTATGTCCAGTATGCACATGCGCGGATCTGCTCGGTGTTCCGCAATGCCGCCGAGGCCGGTCTTCCCACCGACCCCGGAGCGCTGGCCGGGGCGCCATTGGAGGGGCTGCGCGATCCCGCCGAACTCGAACTGATCCGGCAGATGGCCGGCTGGCCGCGTCTGGTCGAGGGTGCCGCCCGCAGTTTCGAGCCACACCGCATCGCCTTCTACCTGCACGATCTCGCAGGCGCTTTTCATGCGCTGTGGACGCGAGGTAAAGAAGAGCCGGGACTGCGTTTCCTGATCGGTGCGGAGCCCGGGCTGACGACCGCCCGTCTGGCCATGCTGGCGGCGGTACGGATCGTGATCGCCAACGGGCTGCGGCTGATGGGCGTGACCCCGGTCGAAGAGATGCATTGAGCGGTCGGTGACGATCGCCGGGCGAGAGGGGATAGCCGTGGCAGCCAATGGAGACGGATCGGCAGGCTCGCAGCCGACGCGGCGGGCACCATCGGGCGGGCGGGCAAAGGCGACGGGCAGCCGCAAGCGGCTGGTGATCACCGGTGGGCTGATCGCCATGTTCGGCCTGTTCGGAGTGGTCGCATGGTACGCCTACCGGGAGGCGCAGGATCTGCTGCGCGGCGAGCCCAAGCTGGTGCGCGCCCCCGAGGGCCCCTACCGGACCAGACCGGAGGAACCGGGCGGTCTGCCGGTGCTCAACGAATCGGCGCCGATCGTGACGGTGCTGGAGGGACGTGAAGAGCCACCCGGCACCGAGCGCATCCTGCCCACGCAGGAGCCGCCCGCACGCTCCGCCCGGGAGCTGCTGCCGCCGCCCGAGGAGACCCGGCCGGCTGCGGCGCCGACCGGCGAGACGGCGAAGCCGGCCGAGGAGGCACCGACGGTGGCCGGTAGCGGCGAGCCGCCGGCGGCGGCCGGGGAACCGACCACCCAGCCCCTGCTGCCCGGCACGGCCGGCGTCGCCACCGGCGAGGCACCCGCGCCGATGCCCGAAAAGCTGGTCGCCGAAGAACTCGAGGACACCGAAGTCGCTCCCGATCTGGCGGGGATCGCGCCGGCGGCCGGAACCACGCCCGGTGCGGCCACCGGTGCCGCCCCGAAGGCCGCCACCGAGGCCTCGCCGGCAGTGCCGGCGGGGGCCGGGGAAGCGCCCACACCGCCGCCGGTGCTCGCCGCGCGCGAGGCACCGCCACCGCCGGCGGCGCCCGCCGAGCCCACCGAAATCTTCCGCATCCAGCTCGCAGCACTCAGCGACGAGGCCGCCGCCTCGCGGGCCTGGGAGCGGTTCCGGCAGCGTTACGGTGATCTCCTCGAAGGACTCGAGCCCGTGGTGCAGCCGGCCCGAACCGCCAGTGGCACCCTGTATCGGGTGCAGGCCGGCAAGTTCGCCAGCCGCGAGGAAGCGCGCGCCCGCTGTGCCCGGATCCGCAAGGCCGGCGGCGACTGCTTCGTGGTCGGGCCGGTGCGGTGAGCCGAACCCCGTGCCCGGTGATCCTGGGCATCGCGGGAACGCATCTGACGGACGAAGAGCGGGCACTCTTCGCCGCGCGCCCGCCGCTGGGCTTCATCCTGTTCGCCCGCAACTGCGAGGATTCCGGGCAATTGCGTCGGCTGACGGCGGAATTGCGGGCGCTCGGAGCGGGCAGGCGGGTGCCGATCCTGAT
>CAYYZI010000228.1:0-5323 GCA_964475675.1 uncultured Geminicoccaceae bacterium | reverse complement strand
AAGCTGCTCGATGATGCGATGCGGAAAAAACTCGCCGAACTCGGCCGCCGCCTCGCCGGGCTCCAGCGCTGGGACGAGGAGTCCCTGGAAAGTGCCTGTCGGGCGTTCGCCGAGGAGCTCGGCATCGGCTTCGGCAAGGTGGCGCAGCCGCTGCGTGCGGCATTGACCGGGACCACCGTGTCCCCGGGTCTGTTCGAGGTGATGCGGGTGCTCGGCCGCGACGAGGTGCTGGCCCGCATCGAGGATGCTGCCCAGGGCCGCAATCCCGCATTGCAGCAAGGCGATTGAAGGAATGCTGCAGTGCGACTAAGCTGGATCGAAACCGGTGACGCCGGCCCGGCCGCATCGCCCCCAGCTATCGAGAGGAGACACCGATGAGCGAAACCAACAGCGTGCGACTGACCGGCCCCGGCGGCATCGAGGCGGAGCTCCCGATCCATGAAGGGACCCTGGGCCCGCGGGTGATGGATGTGCGCCGGCTCTACGCCCAGACCGGCATGTTCACCTACGATCCGGGCTTCACCGCCACCGCCAGCTGCCGTTCCAGCATCACCTACATCGACGGCGATGCCGGCATCCTGCTCTATCGCGGCTACCGCATCGAGGAGCTGGCCGAGAAGAGCGACTTTCTGGAGACCGCCTATCTGATCCTCTACGGCGATCTGCCCAACGGCGCCCAGCGGCTCAAGTTCATCCACGACATCACCTACCACACCATGCTGCACGAACAGGTGCAGTTCCTGTTCCGCGGCTTTCGCCGCGACGCCCATCCCATGGCCCTGATGATCGCCGTGGTGGGAGCGCTGAGCGCCTTCTATTACGAGGATCTCGACGTCGAGGATCCCCATCACCGGATGGTGGCAACATATCGCATGATCGCCAAGATGCCGACCATCGCCGCCTGGGCCTACAAGTATTCGATCGGCCAGCCCTTCGTTTATCCGCGCAACGATCTGGGTTATGCCGAGAACTTCATCCACATGATGTTCGCCACTCCCTGCGAGGAGTACCGGGTCGACCCGGTACTGGCGCGGGCGCTCGATCGCATCTTCATCCTCCATGCCGATCACGAGCAGAACGCCTCGACCTCGACGGTGCGCCTCGTTGGCTCCACCGGCGCCAGCCCCTATGCGGCGATCGCCGCCGGCATCGCCTCCCTGTGGGGGCCGGCGCATGGCGGCGCCAACGAGGCGGTGGTGCTGATGCTGGACGAGATCGGCACGGTCGATCGCATTCCCGAGTTCATCGCTCGCGCCAAGGACAGGAACGATCCCTTCCGCCTGATGGGCTTCGGCCATCGAGTCTACAAGAACTACGACCCACGGGCGGCAGTGCTCAAGCAGAGCGCCGACGAGGTCCTGGCGAGCCTTGGCCAGAAGAAGAACCACAAGCTGGAAATCGCCAAGGAGCTCGAGAAGATCGCCCTCGAGGACGAATACTTCCAGGAGCGGAAACTCTTTCCCAACGTCGATTTCTATTCGGGAATCATTCTCGAGGCGATGGGCATTCCCACCAAGATGTTCACCGCCATCTTCGCCATGGCGCGCACCGTCGGCTGGGTGGCACAGTGGAACGAGATGATGCTCGACCCCGAGCAGAAGATCGGCCGTCCCCGCCAGCTCTATGTCGGGCCGAAGGAGCGTCCCTTCATCCCCCTCGAGCAGCGCCCCTGAAGCGGCGTCGACGGTGACCGGGGAGGCCACGGGCCTCCTCAGTCGCCGGCCTCGAACCCCTTGGAGCGGCGCTGCGCCTCTTCGACGATGACCCGGCGCAACTCGGCATCCCCGGCCAGCAGCCGGTGGAAGTCGCGGGCCTGCAGCTCCAGCAGGCGGCAGGGGGTGAGGGCCACCACGGTGGCCATCCGCGGCCGTCCCTCGAGCAGTGCCATTTCGCCGAAGAAGGCGCCGGCACGCAGCGTCCGGCGGCGCGGGCCGCGGCGCACCAGCACCTCGCCCTCGACCAGGAAATACATGGCATCGCCGCGCTCGCCGCGGCGGATCAGGGTGTAGCCCGCGGGCACGTCGCGCGGCTTGAGCAGACCGGTCAGCTCGGCCAGCTGGTGCGAGGCGAGCTGGCGGAACAGCGGCACCCGCGCGATCAGGGCGGCGGCGGTGGCGAAGCTGCGCTTCTGCAGCTCCTGCATCAGCCCGGCACCGAGGATGGCGGTGGGCAGGGCGAACATGCCGATCCCCAGCATGGCGACGAAGGCGGCGATCGTCTTGCCGAGGAAGGTGACCGGCACCACGTCGCCATAGCCCACCGTGGTCAGGGTCGCCACCGACCACCACATGGCCGCCGGGATCGAGCCGAAGGCTTCGGGCTGCTCCGTTCCTTCCGCGGCATGCATGATGCTGGCCGAAACCAGCAGCAGCACGCCCATCACTCCGAGTGCCAGACCGAGGGCGTGACGTTCGTTGATCAGCACCATCTCGAACATCGAAAGGGTGCGCGAATAGCGGACCAGCTTGAGAATCCGCAGGATCCGCAGCAGCCGCAGCATCACCAGGCTGCCCGGCGAAAGCAGACTGAGATAGAAGGGCAGGATGGCGATCAGATCGATCAGTGCCGCCGGAGTCACCGCGTAGCGCAGCCGCCCTCCGATGGGATGGCCGAAGCGGCTGGAGCGGTCTTCGACGATGGTCCAGATGCGTGCCGCATATTCGACCGAAAAGACCACCACCGCGAAGATCTCGAAATGGTAGAGGAGGTCGCGCAACCAGGGGGGGATCGCGCGCATGCTCTCGATCACCGTGCCGATCACACTCACCAGGATCAGCAGCACCAGCAGCCGGCGCAGCCAGTAGCCGAGCGAGCCCTCCTCACCGTCATCGTCGACCAGCAGCTCGAACACCCGGGTCCGCAGGTTGCGCGCCGGCTCGTCCGGGCCCGTTCCGTCCCGGCCGGACGCCGGCCTGCCGCGGCGTTCCGCCGGCTCGCGATGCTCCGTCATTCCCCCTCCTCGTCCCTGCCGGCCCGGCTCGCCGCCTCCGAAGGACGGGCCAGGCTCGGATGCGCGCGCAGCGCGGCGAAAGCCCGCCGACGCAGCATGTCGGCGATGTCGCGGGCGTCGGCCTCGGCCACCCCCATATGCCGCAGCGCCACCGCGCCCAGGGTGATGGCCAGCTCCACCGCCTCGGGTACGGCCTCGCTGACCCCGGCGCGCAGCATGCGGTCGCGCATCTCCAGATCCCGCGCCCGGGCGACGATCGGAATGTCGGGAAAGAAGTTGCGGATGGCGGTGACCACCCGTTCCGCCACCGCCGGATTGTCGATGGTCACCAGCACCAGACCGGCACGTCCCACACCGGCCAGCCGCAGCACCTTGGGGTCGGTGGCATTGCCGTAGAGCAGGCGACGCCCGCTGCGGCGCCCGGCCTCCACCCGCACCGGATCCTGGTCGATGGCGACGAACGGGATCTCCAGGCTCTCCAGCATCATGCCCACCGTGCCGCCGACCCGGCCGAACCCGCAGATCACCGCATGCGCCTCCATCTCGGCGACGATCTGCTCCACCGCCGGGGCGGGGTGCGGCGGGCCGAGGCGCGCCGCCAGCCGGTCGCCGAGACGCAGCAGCAGGGGCGAGGCCATCATCGAGCTGGAGATCAGCAGAATGGCGAGGCTGTAAGTATCGGCGTCCAGGATGCCGCGCGCGAAGGCGGCGCCGAACAGCAGAAAGCCGAATTCGCCGCCCTGGGATAGCAGCAGGCCGCTGCGCAGAGCGCCCGGGCGATCCAGCCGGAACAGGCGGGCCAGAAGGAAGATCAGGCCGGCCTTGACGGTGACGATGAGCAGCAGCAGCGGCACCAGCCGCGGCAGGTCGCCGAGGATGGCGCCGAGATCGATGGTCATGCCGACATCGATGAAGAAGAGGCCCAGGAGCAGCCCCTTGAAGGGCGCCACCTCGGCCTCGAGCTGGTAATGGTAGCGGCTGCGCGACAGCAGCAGCCCCATCAGGAAGGCGCCGAGGGCCATCGACAGGCCGCTCAGCCGCATCGCCCAGGCCGCTACCACCACGGCGAGGATGGCGAGCCCGGTGAAGGCCTCCATGTTGCGCTGGCGGGCGACGATGTCGAGCGCCCAGGGCAGCACGTAGCGGCCGGCCACGAACACCAGAAAGAGGGCCAGGGAGACCATCGCCAGGCGCAGCAGGAAGGGCCCCGGCTCGGCCGCCAGCCCGCCGCCCGCCAGTAGCGGCACCAGCGCCAGCAGGGGAATGATGGCCAGATCCTGGAACAGCAGGATGGCGAACGAGCGCCGTCCCCAGTCGCTGTAGAGCTCGCCCCTTTCCTCCAGCATCTGCACGCACATGGCGGTCGAGGAGAGGGCCAGCCCGAAGCCGAGGACGAAGGCCGTCGCCGGCGGCTGGCCCAGCGCCACGGCCACCAGGGCGAACAGCAGCCCGGTGATCGCCACCTGCAGGGCGCCGAGCCCGAACACCGCCCGCCGCATGCCCCACAGGGTCTCGGGCTGCATCTCCAGACCGATCAGGAACAGCAGGAACACCACCCCGATCTCGGCGACGCTCTTGAGCTCGGTGCCGCCGGCGGCGAGACCGAGCCCGTGCGGCCCCAGCAGCATGCCCACCACCAAGAGCCCCAGCACCGAGCCGAAGCCCAGCCGGCGGAACAGGACGAGACCGGTGACCCCGGCCCCGAGCAGGATCACCGTCGCCGTGAGGAGGTCGCTGGCTCCCGCCTCGGTCATGCTCGCCGCCGCCCCGGATCGAAGGGCGCGCGCGCCCGGGCGGGCGGGTCAGGCAACCTTCAGGGGCCGGTAGCGGATGCGGTGGGGGCGGTCCGCCTCCTGGCCCAGCCGGCGGCGGCGATCGGCCTCGTAATCCTGATAGTTGCCCTCGAACCAGACCACCCGGGAATCGCCCTCGAAGGCGAGGATGTGGGTCGCCACCCGATCCAGGAACCAGCGATCATGGGTGATGATGACGGCGCAGCCGGCGAAATCCATCAGCGCGTCCTCGAGTGCCCGCAGGGTATCGACATCGAGATCGTTGGTGGGCTCGTCGAGGAGGATGAGATTGGCGCCGGACTTGAGCAGCTTGGCGAGATGGACGCGGTTGCGCTCGCCGCCCGAGAGCTGTCCCACCTTCTTCTGCTGATCGCCGCCGCGGAAGTTGAACGCCGCCACATAGGCGCGGCTGCTGACGCTGTGCTTGCCGAGCGGAATGCGCTCGAGGCCCTCGGAGATCTCCTCCCAGACCGTCCTGTCGGGATCGAGGGCGTCGCGGGACTGGTCGACATGGCCGAGGCGCACCGTGTCGCCGATGCGGATGGTGCCGGCATCCGGCTGCTCCTGCCCGACGATCATG
>CAYYZI010000227.1:0-5325 GCA_964475675.1 uncultured Geminicoccaceae bacterium | reverse complement strand
ATGTAGTGGCGGCCATGGGCGCGGCGGCGCAGAAAGCCCAGATCCTGGCGGCGGTAGTCGCGGACCGGGCCGGGATTGACATTGGCCTTGGCGTAGCGCCAGACCCGCCTGGGATCCTCGATGCCGTCGAGCAGGAAAGCCACGGCGCGATGCAGATCGCGCTTGCCCACCCGGTAGCCGTAGAGATCGATGCCCTGCACCGCGGCCATCTCGGCGATCACGGTGAGCGAGGCCACGGCATGGCGCTGGTACCACAGGGCCCGCGCGCCGCGCATGGTCTCCAGCGGAAAGCTGCCATCCGGCCGCATCTCGGCGATCGCCCGGCGGTAGACCGCCACCGCCGTCTCCACCATGCCGAGATCGCCGGTCAGGGCGCCCCAGGCCATCACCACCCCGGCCGCCAGATAGGCGTGGTTGTTGCGGGCCGAGACTTCCTCGGAGGTCAGATCGATGCGCGTTTCCCGGCTGCGCCGGACCAGCCCCTCCAGCCAGCGCTCGATGCGCGCCCGGGTCGAGGCCTTGATCCGTGTGTCGCCGCGCACGGTGAGCCAGTAGGTGACGATGGTCGGCAGCAGGGTGCGCTCGACCACATAGTAGCTGCTGGCGTCCTCGGGATCCTCGAGCTTGGTCATCGCCCGCCCCTTGGCCCAGCGGGCGATCAGCCGCACCACCGCCCGGCGGGCCTCGCCGTCACCGGCGCCGAAGGCCGCGGCGCCGGCCTGCATGACGGTCAGGGCGAAGCGCTCGGTACGGTTGTCGCCGCCATAGCCCGGGGTCGCGCGGATGGTGGTGACCGCCTTGGTGCTGCGCCATTTCCGGACCGGCGCCCGGCACAGCTTCTCGCGCGTCGCCGCCGGCAGGCCGGCCAGCAGCTGGCGGCGTTCGGCGCGCACGAACAGCACCTCGCCCGGCCGTCCCAGCGCCAGATCGGTGGCCGCCCGTGCCTCTTTCGCGCGCAGGATGTTGACCGTCGGGTCCACTGCTCCCATGAACAGAACAAGCGAGCCGAGGATCGGGAAAAGGATGCACCTGCGCCGTTTCAGCATGCGCTCTGTCGCCCTCGTCGGTGCCGTCATGACCTCGCTCGTCATGGCCTCAGCGGAGCTCCCCGCCAGCAGCCCGGTTCACGAACCGACGCGCAGCTTCACCTACAGGATGACCCTGGGTGGGGCGGAAATGGCGGTTCTGAAACTCAAGATCACCTGCGACCAGCTCATGCGGCGGCTGGCGCTGCAGATGCGCAACACCGGCATCACCGCCTGGATCAGCCAGATCCGCACCGAGATGCGCTCCACGGTCAACGCCGTCAACGGCACGGCGTTGCCGATGGTGTTCACCGCTCTCTACAAGAAGCCGGACCGCAAACGCGAGATCCGGCTCGAATATGACGCCCAAGGGGCGCTGCTCTCGGTCAGCCTGGTCAAGAACGGTCGCCCCAAGCAGAGCGATGTGCCGCCGGAGCTGCAGCAGGGCACGGTCGATCCCCTGACCGCCTATGTGCGGCTGCAGGACTGGCTGCGGGCGCCGCGGAAGGAGGGCGACCGGATCACCCTCGGCGTCTTCGAGGGCAGAAAGCGCCTCGATCTCGAGGCCGTCTACGTCGGCCGCGAAACGGTGTCCTTCCGCGGCCGCGAGGTGCCCGGTCATCGCCTGCGGGTGCGGCTGACCGGCCTGTTCGGCTTCGACGGCGGCTTCGGCTTCGTCGGCCGTCCCGAGGAGCCGCCCAACTGGCTCGACGTGCGCACCACCGACGGCGACTTTCCGGTCCTGGTGCGGGCCGCCGGCCGCAGCAGCAGCCTGGCGCCGGTGGTCGAGCTGCAGTGAGGGGCCGGGCCGCCCCACCCTGACCCTCAGGCGGCTTCCGAGAAAGCGACGCCCTTCTGTCTCAGATGATCCTGCAGCTCGCCGCTCTCGAACATGTCGCGGATGATGTCGAAACCGCCGAGGAGCTCGCCCTTGACGTAGAGCTGGGGGAAGGTCGGCCAGTCGCCGAATTCCTTCAGCCCCTGCCGCAGTTCGGCGTCCTCCAGCACGTTGTAGGACTGGAACTTGACGCCCAGATGGGTGAGCACCTGGACGGCCCCCGCGGAAAAGCCGCATTGCGGAAAGACCGGCGTGCCCTTCATGTAGAGCACCACATCGTCGGCCTCGATCTGCTGGCGGATCCGCTCGAACACCGGATTGCTCATGATGGCTTCCTCGCAGTGATGGTTGTGCAGGCGTCTAGTTCTCTTCCCCGGCGGGGGTGAGGGTCCGCAGCGCCAGCGCGTGCAGCTCGTCTCCCATGCGTCCGCCCAGGGCACGATAGACCATCTGATGCTGCTGCAGGCGGGTGCGACCGCGGAAGGCGGCGGAGACCACCGTCGCCCGGTAGTGATTGCCGTCGCCGGCGAGATCCTCGATCTTCACCTCGGCATCGGGAAAGGCATCCCTGATCAGGCGTTCGAGTTCGCTGGGTGTCATCGCCATGATCCTGCTCTCCGGCCCGGCTCAATCGTCCATCCAGGAGGGCAGCCAGCCCTCGTGGCAACGGCGCAACTCCTCGAGCGATATGGGCGGCACGCCGTCGATGATCAATGCGTCCCCGCCCGTCACTCCCACTTCGCGGGCGATCACCCCGGCGGCGGTCGCCTCCTCCAGGAGGCCGCGCACATGCTCGGGCGCCACCGCCAGCAGATAGCGGGCCTGATCCTCGCCATAGAGCCAGCCGAACAGGCTCGGCGCCTCGGCCGGCACCGACAGCCGCCCGCCGCGGCCCGAGGCCAGGCACATCTCGGCCATGGCCACCGCCAGACCGCCATCGGAAAGGTCGTGACAGGCGCGCACCCGGCCGGCGGCGATCTGGCCGGCGACGAAATCGGCATGTCGCTTTTCGAGCAGCAGATCGACCGGCGGCGGCGCTCCTTCCTCCCGGCCCAGGATCTCCCGCTGGAACACCGACTGGCCGAGCCAGCCGGTGACCTCGCCGATCAGCAGCAGCAAGAGACCATCGGCATCGAAGGCGAGGCCGGTGCGTTTCGAGAGATCCTCGATCAGCCCCAGTCCGCCCACCTCGGGGGTGGGCAGGATGGCCTGGGCGTCGGTCTCGTTGTAGAGGGACACATTGCCGGAGACGACCGGAAAGGCGAGGGCCCGGCAGGCCTCGGCCATGCCTTCGACGCAGCCCACGAACTGGCCCATGATCTCCGGCCGCTCGGGGCTGCCGAAATTGAGGCAGTCGGTGATCGCCAGCGGCCGGGCGCCCACCGCCACCAGATTGCGGTAGGCCTCGGCCACCGCCTGCCGCCCGCCCATCCGCGGATCGGCCCGGCAGTACCGCGGCGTGCAGTCGACGGTCAGCGCCAGCCCCTTGCCGGTGCCGTGCACCCGTACCACCGCGGCATCGCCGCCCGGGCCGGCCACCGTGTCGGCCATCACCGAATGATCGTACTGCTCCCAGATCCAGCGCTTGCAGGCGAGATCCGGGCAGGAAAGGAGCCGCAGCAGCACCTCGCGCGGGCCGACATGGACCGTCTGATCGTCGCTGATGAACGGCACCGGCGGGTCGGGCAGGCGCCAGGGGCGGTCGTAGACGGGCGAGCCGCCGCTCACCGGCTCCACCGGCACATCGGCCACCACTTCGCCATGATGGCGGACCACCATGCGGCCGCTGTCGGTGACCCGGCCGATCACCGCGAAATCGAGCTCCCATTTCTCGAACACGGCGCGCGCCTCGGCTTCGCGGCCGCGGGCGAGGACCATCAGCATCCGTTCCTGGCTTTCCGAGAGCATGATCTCGTAGGCCGACATGTTCGCCTCGCGCAGCGGCACGGCGTCGAGATCGAGCTCGATGCCGGTGCCGCCGCGGGCGGCCATCTCGAAGGAGGAGGAGGTGAGGCCGGCCGCTCCCATGTCCTGGATGGCGACGATGCAGTCGCCGGCCATCAGCTCGAGACAGGCCTCGATCAGCAGCTTTTCCATGAACGGATCGCCGACCTGCACGGTGGGGCGCTTGGCCTCGGCATCCTCGCGGAACTCGGCCGAGGCCATGGTGGCGCCGTGGATGCCGTCGCGACCGGTCCTGGCACCGACATAGACCACCGGATTGCCGACGCCGGCGGCACGGGCATAGAACACCCGGTCCCGCTCGGCGATGCCGACGCACATCGCATTGACCAGGATGTTGCCGTTGTAGGTGCGGTGGAAGCCGGTCTCGCCGCCCACCGTCGGCACCCCGACGCAGTTGCCGTAGCCGCCGATGCCAGCCACCACTCCGGCCAGCAGATGGCGGGTCTTCGGATGCTCGGGGGCGCCGAAGCGCAGCGCGTCGAGGATGGCCACCGGCCGCGCCCCCATGGTGAAGACGTCGCGCAGGATACCGCCGACCCCCGTGGCCGCTCCCTGGTAGGGTTCGATGAAGCTCGGATGGTTGTGGCTTTCCATCTTGAAGATGGCTACCTGCCCGTCGCCGATGTCCACCACCCCGGCATTCTCGCCCGGGCCGCACACCACCCAGGGCGCCTCGGTCGGGAACTTGCGGAGATGGATGCGCGAGGATTTGTAGGAGCAGTGCTCGCTCCACATCACCGAGAAGATGCCGAGCTCCGCCGGACGCGGCTCTCTTCCCAGGATCTCCCGGATGCGCTGGTATTCGCTCGGCGAAAGCCCGTGTTCGGCGAGCAGCTCGGGGGTGATCTCGGGGGCCATCGGTGGCGCCTTCAGGTCAATGCGGCGAGAAGGGAACGGAACAAGCCGACGCCGTCGCTGCCGCCGAGCAGGGGATCGCAGGCCCGCTCGGGATGCGGCATCATGCCCAGCACGTTGCGTTCGGCGTTGAGCACGCCGGCGATGTCGGCGGTCGATCCGTTGGGATTGTCGAGATAGCGCCCTAAAATAGCTGCTGGAAAATCGGCTACATCAGGTCGCCAATTTTCATAACTCCCAGCACTAAAATAACAAATAACCTTTTTCCCATTTGCATGTAATTGGCTGATAACCGCTGTATCTGTATCAAAAAGATCAATATTATAGACATCAACATTATTTAGAGACGTGTTGAGTTTTTGAGTATATTGTATTTGCCAGCTGAGACCAGGCGTTGGTTGCCAATAAGGTGTATTAGTATTTGAGATAGGTTGTGCTGTGATATTTTGAGGGACAATAGTGGGCTGAATAATATTACTTGCAAGACTCATAAAATCCAATTGACTACTGTCTACTGAACTGTCTGTTTGATAGCGTAGAATAATTTGCCCATACTCGTTAATATACTGTTCAGGGGTTTTAATGGTCGCATTAATCTCACTCCAAACCCAGTCTTGTACATTGGCATTATCAGCAAGATAG
>CAYYZI010000226.1:0-5339 GCA_964475675.1 uncultured Geminicoccaceae bacterium | reverse complement strand
GAACTCGAAGAACTTGAATTCAAAGAGAAGTTGAAGAGAAAATGGGCAAGGCTTAGGCCGGCAGCACCACGAGGGCGAGGATCAGCGAGGCGTCGAGAATCGAGTAGGTGCGCCAGTCCCGGCTGAGCACCACGACTCCCCCGAACATCACCAGCGACAGCCCGGCGGCGGTGAACAGATAGGCGCGGCCGTAGCGGAAGCCGTGGCCGAAGATCAGCCACAGCAGGAGCGGGTAGAAAGGGGTGGTGAGATGGCCGCCGATGAGCATGGCGGCGTTGACCCCGGTGGTGTCGACGAAGATTCCCGCCACCCGTCGCGCCGGCGAGGGCTGCGGCCGCCGCAGGAGATCGACGAACAGCAGCAGCGCCGAGATCATGCCGCCCGCGAAGAGCACCGAGCTCCACAGGAACACTTCCCGACGCTCGCTTTCCGGAAACGGTGCCAGCAGCATGTAGGCGTACATGCCGGCGATCACCCCGAAGCGGATCAGCGCCTGCTCGTGCTCACTGTCCTGGCGCTGGGCGAAACGGGCACGCAGCCGGCCGGCCCATGCCGCCCATCCACCCGGCGGCGACCGCGGGCCGGTCTTGCCGCGCTGCGGGCCGGGCGGATCAGGATGGCCGGCGGCGGTCATGCGTCAGCCGCAGCTGGCCAGACGCAGCGGCGCGCGCACCGCCTGCGCCTCGAAATGGGCGGCACTGAGCGGCGGGCTGATGAGGTCGCCCTGGGCCTCGTCGCAGCCGAGCTCGATCAGGCGATGGAGCTGCCCCGCGGTCTCCACCCCCTCGGCGATGACCCTGAGGCCGAGACTGTGGCCGAGGCCGATGATGGCGCGGATGATGACCTCGTCGCTCCTTTCGTCTTCGAGGTTGCGGATGAAGGACTGGTCGATCTTGAGGCGGTGCACCGGCAGCCGCCGCAGATAGGAAAGGGAGGAATAGCCGGTGCCGAAATCGTCGATCGACAGCCGCACGCCGAGGCGCTGCAGGTAGCGCAGGCAGGCCTGGGCCGCCTGGTCGTTGCCGAGCACCGCGTTCTCGGTGAGCTCGACATCGAGCCGCTCGGGCTCGAGCCCGGTCTGTTCCAGTACCCGCTCGATCAGGAGCTCGACCCCGCGTTCGCGGAACTGGACCGGCGAGAAATTGACCGAGAGCTGGGTGCCCTCGAAGCCGAGATCGAGCCAGGTCCGGTGCTGGGCGCAGGCGGTCCGGAGCACCCAGGCGGTGAGCGGCGCCATCAGGCCGATCTCCTCAGCGAGACCGATGAACTCGCCCGGCCGGACGATGCCCCGCCGCGGATGGTTCCAGCGGATCAGGGCCTCCATGCCGACGATGGTGCCGGTACGCAGGTCGAGCTGGGGCTGGTAGTAGACCATGAACTGCTCGGCGGCGAGAGCCTGGCGCAGCTCGCGCTCGAGGGCCACCGCGCGGCGCGCGGCGGCGTTCATCTCGGCCGAGAAGAAGCGATAGGTGTCGCGTCCCGCCTTCTTGGCGCGATACATGGCCAGATCGGCGTTCTTCAGCAGCCCTTCGGGGGTCTTGGCGTCGCTCGGAAAGAGGGTGATGCCAATGCTGGCGCTGAGATGCAGCTCCTTGCCGGCATTGTGGAAGGGCTCGGCAAAAGCCTCGTTGAGCCGGTGGCAGAGCTCGGCCGCATCATCGGTACGCCGGACGCCGCTCTGGAGAATCACGAATTCGTCGCTGCGCCAGCGCCCGATGTGATCGGTCTCCCGCAGGCGCTGGCTCAGCCGCTCGGCGATCTTGGCCAGCAGCTCGTCGCCGAAGCGCTCACCGAAGGCATCGTTGATGCCCTTGAAGCGGTCGAGATCGAGCAGCAGCACCGCCAGCATCAGGCCGTGGCGCCGCGCCCGGGTGAGCTCTTCGGAGAGACGCTCGCGCAGAAGGTCGGCCCCCGGCAGCCCGGTCAGCGGGTCGTGCACCTGGCCGCCGCCCTCGCGCGCCTGCTCGAGCGCGGTGACGTCGAGCGACAGCGACACTACCCGCGGCGCGGCCATGGTGTCGCTGACCAGCGGCGCCTTGACGCTGAGCAGGCTGCGCGGCCCCTCGGGCCCCTCGAGGGTTTCGGGGTGGGGCACGTTCAGCGCACGCTGCGCCTGCAGCACCTTGTCGTTGAGGACCGTATGGCGGGTGGCGTAGTCCTCGCTGTGGACCTCCGCCATCAGGGAGCCGCGCAGATCCTCGGGGCTGCTGTCGAACAGTCTGGCATAGGCGGCGTTGACATAGATCAGGCGGCCCTGGCGGTCGGTGACGCTGATCCCGGCCGGCAGCGCGTCGAGGATCTCGCCGATCCCCGGATCGGGCCCGACGAACGGCGCCTGGTGCTCGCGCAGCGCCTGTTCCAGCCGTTCGGCACGTGCCGCCAAGAGCTTCTGCTGCCGCCGCAGGGTCAGCAGATTGCGGGCACGGGCGCGGAACTCGACATGGTCGACCGGGCTCAGCAGGAAGTCGGTGGCGCCGGCCTCCAGCGCCCGGTAGCAGAAGTCCCGGTCCTCGTAGACGGTGACGACGATGATCGGGACATCCTCGAAACGGGGCTCGGAACGTACCAGGGTAATGAAAGCGGCCCCGTCCATCTCGGGCATGTTGTAATCGGTGATGATAAGATCCGGCGGCGGCCCGGCCTCCATCGCCTCGAGGGCGTCGCGGGCGTTGCCGAAGGCGCGTACCTGGAGACCTTCCTCGACGGACTGGGCAAGCCGCGTAAGAATGTTCCGGTTGGTCACACGGTCATCGATGACCACTATATGCGACATGGCTTCCCGCACCGCGCTTCGGGGTCTCCCGCGTAGGACAGGTTCGGTGCCGAGGAACTGCAAGGCTCTACGGCATGTTTAGGATAGGCGCAAAGCAGAGGCAAGTGCAAGGTGAACAACGCCCCTCATATGCAACGCCAGAGAGATAGGATCCTGCCGTCCTGCTCGCGTCGATCTGGCTGCCCGGCCGATTTGTCACTATATCGGACAGGCTTGGAGCGAGGCAAGAGCGGCCGCGCGTATCCCGATGCAGCCGAGCCGATGCCGATGACATGGACGCCACGCCGATGACTGCCCTGTTCGCGGCCCTGGCCAGCCCGATCCTGCCCTGGGCCCTGTCGGCGTTGATCGCCCTCGTGGCGTTCGTCGTCTGGCAGCGCTTCCGGGCGGGTCTGCGACCGGTGCTGCACGCCCTCGACCAGGCCATCGCCACCATCGAGGAAACCGAGGGGCCGGCGGCCTTTCGGCAGCGCTTCACCTCGATTTTCAAGACCCTCGCCGAGAACCCGGTGCTGGGCGAGGCCTGGCGCGCCTATGCCGGAACCCTGCGGCCGGCACCCGGCAGCGAGGATGCGATCGGCTATGTGCGGCGGCCGCACGAGCATTTCAATGACGGGCTGCTGGCGCTGAGCGGGCTCAATCTCCGTTTCTACAATGCCTTTCCCAATCTGCTGGTCGGTCTCGGCCTGTTCTTCACCTTCATCGGCCTGGTGGCTGCCCTCTATTTCGCCAGCAGCGGGGTGGCGGCGGAAAATGTGCGGGTGGCCCAGGCGGCACTGCGCGATCTGCTGGGAGCGGCGACCTTCAAGTTCGTCACCTCGATCGCCGGTCTCGGCAGCTCGCTGCTGTTCTCCTGGCGGGAAAAGGCCCATCTGCACCGTCTCTACCGCCGTCTGGCGCGCTTCTGCCACGCTCTCGAAGCCCGCACGGTGCCGATCACCACTGCCGGGCTGGCCGCCGCCCAGCTCAAGGAAGCGCGCCAGCAGCGCCAGGAACTGGCGCGTCTCGGCCAGGGCATGCTGGTGCAGCTTCCCGAGGGCGTCGAACAGCGGCTGGGCGAGGAACTGGCGGCGGCCTTCGCCCCCTTGCGCAGTTCGGTGCGCCGTCTGGCCGACCGGCTGGCCGATGGCGAGACGGTGCTGCGCGAATTCCGGCGGGAACTGGGCCGCGAGGGCGATACCTCCGGCCGCGCACGCCGCGGCGGTGGTCTCGAACCGGTGGGCGGCACCCCGCCGCGGGATGGCGGGCATGCCCTGCTGGCCGAGATGCGCGCCATCCGCTATCTCCTGGAGCGCCAGGCCGACCGGCCGATGCCCCCGGACGAGGGCGGGCCGGCAGCGGAGCCGGCGCGGACCGACACGCCGCCACCGAAGGCGACCGACGGTGTCGGCGGCGGGCTCCGGGTGCTGCAGCTCCGCCTGCAGCGTCTGGCAGCGGCGGTCGAGGCGGTGATTGCCAGGCTGGGCGGTGGTGCGGACGTGGCGGTACGCCGGCGCGAGCTGCTGGCGATCGTCGGCGATCTCCACGAGCAGATCCGCGAAGCGCGGCACAGTCTCGGGGCCCTCGCCGAGCATCTCGACCGGAGCGGTGGCGACAGTGGCGAGGAGGTGCCGGCGACGCTTCGCCGGACGCTCGGTGAACTGGACGAAGGGCTCCGGCGCTCGCGCCAGGCCTTGGCCGGACTGGCCGAAAGCCTCGGCGGGATCCCCGGGAGCGGGGCGTGATCGCGCGGCAGCCCTGGCATGCCGAGGGCGGCGAGGACAGCTATCTGGCCTCGGTCAGCGACCTGCTGGTCGGGCTGCTGTTCGTCTTCATCATCATGCTGATGGCCTTCGCCCTCAATTTCCGCTCGGCCGAACAGGAGGCCCGGACAGTCAAGACCGATCTCCAGGCGCGGCTCGCCGAAGTGGCGGCGGAGCGCGACCGGGTGGAGGCCGAACGCCAGCGGCTGGCCGAGGAGCGGGACCGGTTGGCACGCCAGCGCGACCGGCTGCTGGAGCAGCAGGCCGCACTGCAGGAGCTGGTGGTCCGCTTCGCCCAGCGTCAGCTGGTGCGGGCGGAAATGCTGGAGACCGTGGCTCAGCGGCTGGCGGCGCGCGACGTCACGGTGACGCTGGAGCCCGAGAACGGCATCCTGCGTCTGCCCGAGGAGCTGCTGTTTCCCTCCGGGCAGGCCGAACTGACGCCCCAGGGCAGACGCGCGCTGCGGGTGCTGGCTGCGGTGCTGGCCCGCATCCTGCCCTGCTACAGCGCGGGCCCGGCGGATGCGACGGCAGACTGCCCGGCCGGCCGCCGGCCGGTGCTCGAAACCGTGCTCATCGAGGGGCATACGGACGACCAGCCGATCCATGGCGGTCCCTACCGCGACAACTGGGAGCTGGGTGCGGCGCGCGGCGTCAACACGTTCAAGGCGCTGGTGGAGTACGAGCCCGAACTCGATCGGTTCCGCAATGCCCGCAACGAAGCGCTGCTGGGGGTCAGCAGCTATGCCGACCGGCGCCCGGTATCGCAGTTCCACACGCCCGATGCGCGGCGTCTCAACCGGCGCATCGACATCCGCTTCCTG
>CAYYZI010000225.1:0-5350 GCA_964475675.1 uncultured Geminicoccaceae bacterium | reverse complement strand
GGAGCGCCGCCTCGCCCCGCGGCGGACCGATGAGCTGCAGCCCCACCGGCAGGCCGTTTTCGGTGAAGCCGCAAGGCAGGGAGAGGGCCGGGCAGCCGGTCAGGGTGAGGGCGTAGGTGATGGCCAGCCAGTCCACATAGGAGGGGAAGCGGTGGTCGCCGAGCTCCTCGAGATAGCGGATCTCGACGGGGAAGGGGGGCACGATGGTGGCCGGACAGGCCAGCAGATCCCAGGTCTCGAAGAAGCCGGCGGTGGCCTTCTGGATGCGCCCGCGGGCGCGCTCCGCGGCGCCGATCTCGGCGGCGGTCATGCGCAGCCCGTGCTCGATGTTCCACACGACTTCGGGCTTCAGCGCCTCGCGGTGCGTCTCCAGAAGCGGCGCCTTGCCGGCGACGAACAGCGCCGCGCGCAGGGTGGTGAAGCATTCCACCGCCTCGCCCAGATCGGGCGCCGCCTCCTCCACCTCGGCCCCGAGTTCGGCGAAGCGGCCGGCGGCGGCCCGGCAGATGCGGACGATCTCCGGATCGACCGGGGTGATGCCGCCGAGATCGGGGCTGAAGGCGACCCGCCCCGGCCGCGCCGGCCAGCCCACGGCGTCGGTGTAGGAGACGGCGGGGGGATCGAAGCTCAGCGGATCGCGCCGATCGAAGCCGGCCATGACGTCGAGGAAAAGCGCCAGGTCGCGCAGATCGCGGGCCATCGGCCCGTCCACCGCGAGGGTCTGGAAGGGGGTGATGCCGGGGCCGTGGGGCACCCGTCCCGGGCTCGGGCGCAGCCCCACGACGGAGCAGAAGGCGGCCGGGATGCGCAGCGAGCCGCCGAGATCGGAGCCGGTGGCCAGCCAGCCCATGCCGGTGGCCAGCGCCACCGCCGATCCGCCGGAGGAGCCGCCGCAGGTCAGCGCCGTGTTCCAGGGATTGCGGGTGGCCCCGAACAGCTCGTTGAAGGTGTTGGCACCGGCACCGAATTCGGGGGTGTTGGTCTTGCCGAGGACGATGCCGCCGCGGGCCTCGATGCGCTCGACCAGGATGTCGGAGCGCTCCGGCACATGGTCGCGGAAGACGGGCGAGCCGTAGGTGGTGCGGACCCCGGCAACATCGTTGAGATCCTTGACCAGCACCGGCAGTCCCGCCAGCCAGCCGCGCCGGTCCTCGGGCGGTTCCGCCGCCATCAGCCGACGCGCCGCCTCCCGCGCCCGCTCGGCGCAGAGGGTGGGCATCGCGTTGACCTGCCAGTCCACCGCCTCGATGCGGGCCAGCGCCGCATCGATCAGCTCCAGCGGCGAGAGCTCGCCCTCGCCCAGCAGCCGGACCACTTCGCGTGCCGGGAGATCGGTCAGTTCGGCACCATGCACCAGCAATTCCTCCACATGCCTGCATGGTTTCGATGGCACAGCGGCGGGGCGGCGGCAAGAGGCGGGAGCGGCGCTTGCCGCCGCCGGTACCAGCCCCTAAACAGCCGGCAGCGCGGGACGGGGCATGAGCGAGCATTCGAGGGGCTATCTGATCACTGGAACGGGGGTTCTGATCCTGTCCCCCGACGCCCTGCTGATCCGTCTCCTGGGCGATGCGCCCTGGAACATCCTGTTCTGGCGGGGCCTCGGCTTCGCGCTCGTGGTGCTGCTGGTGGTGGCCGCGCGCTACGGCCGCCGCCTGCCCGCCGCCTGCCGCGCGGTCGGCGCGCCGGGGCTGGTGATCGCCCCGCTGTTCGCCCTCGGCACCATCTTCTTCCTGCTGTCGATCACCCATACCTCGGTCGCCAACACCCTGGTGATCATCTCCACCTCACCGCTGTTCGCGGCGCTGCTGAGCTTCGTGCTGATGGGCGAGATGCTGGCCCTGTCCACCGCCCTGGCGATCATGGCCGGGCTGTTCGGGGTGGTGATCACGGTCTGGGGCTCGCTGGGAGCCGGCCGCCTCCTGGGCGATTTCGCGGCGCTGGCCACGGCGATCGCCATGGCCCTCAACTTTTCCCTGATCCGCCGTGCCCGCGGCCGCGATCTGATGCCGGTCTATGCCCTCTCCGGCCTGCTGATCACCCTCACCGCGCTGCCCTTCGCCGAACCGCTGGCCTTCGCCGGCAGGCAATGGCTGTGGCTGGCGCTGCTCGTGCTGCTGGTGCATCCGGTGGCCTTCCTGCTGATCACGCTCGGCCCCCGCTATCTCACCGCACCCGAGGTCAGCCTGCTGATGCTGATGGAGACCGTGCTCGGCCCCCTGTGGGTGTGGCTGGCGCTGAGCGAGCGCCCGCCTTCCAGCACGCTCGTGGGCGGCGCCGTGATCCTCGCCGCGCTGGCGGCCAATGCCGCCTGGCGGCTACGCGCGAGCCGGGCGCTGCCACGGCCGGGCATGGTCGGGGGCCGGGATCCGGGCGGCGCCTGAACCGGCCCGGGCGATCTCCCGCTCGGGTTCGTTCCTGCAGGATGGCCGAGCAGCGGCGGGTGCGGCGGGGATCCTCGCCGCCTCGGGTTCGTTCGTGCCATCGCGCTGCTGCAGCCGATCGGCCAGACGCCGCAGCCGCTCCGGCGTCGCCTGCCGCAGCAACCGGCGGCGGCGCGCCTCGCGTCGCTCCTCCTGAAGGGCCTCGAGCTGCCGCCGTGCCTCGGCCAGATCGCGGGCGATGCGCGCGCGATAGCGCGATACCGTGGCGAGGCTGGGCAGCCCCACCGCCTCCTCGCCCAGGATCATCGCTTCCAGGACACGGGATTCGATGATTTCCAGACGGGTCTGGCGCCACATCGCCTCGATCAGGCGGGCGACCCAATGTTCCTCGAGCGCGCCTTCGGGGCGGTACTGTCCGGTGACCGCCTCGGCCAGCCGGGCATGGGCGGCCCGGTCTTCGGCGGTGGTCAGGACAATGGTCCTGGAGTTGAGGCCGTGGCGGGTGGCGTTGCGGGCGGACCGGGCCTTGCCGGCTTCCGTGGCGGGGCCTCTGGACTTGGCGCCGTTGCGGCGCGAGGCCTCGGCCTGCGCGGCACTGCGCCGCTTGCCGAGGGACAGGGTGCTGACGGTCATGACATCTTCCCGTGGGCTGGAGTTGCGAACGGGATCCTAGCACGGGCTAGGAATAATGTCATGACGCATGTCGCGGCGGGTCCGCCGGCACCGCCGGTGGCCGGTTATACTCTGGTCTGCTCGGCCAGCGCCCGCAGCAGGCCGATCACCCGTTCGGAAGCGTCGCGCACCGCCTTGATCTGCTCGAGCGCGGCCTCCTTCTGGCCCTGATTGACCAGACGGACGATCTCCTTGCCGATGCGGTGGACCTGCTGGTGCGGCTCCTCGAGCTCGCGGAACGCCGGCAGGCTGCGGAAGGCATCGGCCCCGGCCCCGTAGTACCAGCGCCCGAGACGGCAGGATTCGTGACTGGCGAGCTCGTCCTCGCGCAGCTCGAGCTCGCCGTGGACGACCCCCACCAGACGCCGCATCCACAGCGCGTGGTCGGCCATCGCCACGCGGATGACCTTGCCGGGGAACTCCATTGCGGCGATGCGAGCGAGCGCGGAGGCGGTGCTTTCCTCGAGGGCCTTGGTGACCCCGATCAGCCCGTTGACCGCCTCCAGATTGTGCGCCGCCATGCTCGCCACCCGGCCGATGCCCTGGCCGATCTCCTGCACTGCGGCGGTCTGCTGCGAGAGGATCACCGAGACCTGGGCGATGTTGTCGGTGACCTCGCCGGCCTTGGCACCGACCTCCTCGACCTGTTCGCCGAGCAGGCCGATCGCCTGCTGGCCGGCTTCGGCGATGGCCTCGCCCTGCCCCATGGTCTGGGTGATCTGGGAGACGCGGGTGAGCAGGGCCTCGATACGCGCCCGAATGTCGTCGGTGGCCTCGGCGGTCTGCTGGGCGAGGGTGCGGACCTCGTTGGCGACCACCGCGAAGCTGCGGCCGCTTTCGCCGGCCCGCGCCGCCTCGATGGTGGCGTTGAGGGACAGGAGCTGGGTGCGCGAGGCGATGTCCTCGATGGTCTCGACGATGCCGCCGATCTCGGTGGAGGCCTCGCCGAGCCCCTGCACATCCTCCATCGCCTGACGCACGAGGGCGGCGAGATCGCTGAACTGGCGGATCGATTCCCGGGCGCTGTCGCCGCTGCTCTCCACCGCCTGACGCATCTCGCCGGCCTCGCCGGCGATGCGCTCCGAGAAACGGTGGATGTCGCGGATCGAGGCGCCCAGTTCCTCGACTGCGGCGGCCATCGACTGGGCCGAGAGATCGAGCTCCTCGGCGGGTACCGAGAGGGTAGCCACATGGCCGGCGGCCTGGCTGGCGTGGATGCTGGTCTCGACGATCTGGCCGGCATTGGTCTGGACATCGGCCTGCAGGGCCTGACCCAGCTCCACCAGCCGGGCACCGAGCCGGCTCGCCGCCTGCGGCGGCACCTGCGTGTAATCGTGGCGCAGCAGGGCCTCGAGCAGCGCCTCGAGCTGTTCCTCCTCCGCCCCGCCGGAGCCCGGCCGGCTGGAACCGAATGCCGGAAGGCGCCTCAAGAGTGCGAGCGCCGCTGCCATGTCCATGCTCCCGTCCAATGCGCCTCGAACCCCGCCGATCTCCGAAGGGGCCATCGGGTTGTGGCACGCTTCGATTAAATTTGCGTAAATGGCGCTGCCTTTGCGGCCGCCGCAGCGGCGTCGCCGGGGCATTGCGAGCGGGGGAGAAGGATGCGCAGCCACAGGATCGCGGTCATTCCCGGCGACGGGATCGGCAAGGAAGTGGTGCCCGAGGGGTTGCGGGTACTGGAGGCGGCGGGCCGGCGCTTCGGCATCGCCTTCGAGTGGGATCCGCTGGACTGGGGCTGCGAGCGCTATCTGCGCACCGGCCGCTTCATGCCCGAGGACGGGCTGGAGCGGATCGCCGGCCACGACGCGATCTATCTCGGGGCGGTGGGCTGGCCGGCGGTGCCCGACCATGTTTCGCTGTGGGGGCTCCTGATCCCCATTCGCCGGCGCTTCGACCAGTATGTCAATCTGCGGCCGGTGCGCCTCCTCGAGGGGGTGCCCAGCCCGCTCGCCGGCAAGCGGCCGGGCGATATCGACATGCTGATCGTGCGCGAGAACTGCGAGGGCGAATATTCGGAGATCGGCGGCCGGTTGTACCCCGGCACCGAGCGGGAAATGGTGGTCCAGGAAAGCATCTTCACCCGCTTCGGGGTCGACCGCATCCTGCGTTTCGCCTTCGAGCTGGCCCGCAGCCGGCCGCGGCGGCGGCTGACATCGGCCACCAAATCCAACGGCATCATCCACACCATGCCGTTCTGGGACGAGCGTTTCCGGGCCGTCGGGGCGGATTATCCCGACATCAAGACCGACCAGTACCACATCGACATCCTGTGCGCCCATTTCGTCGCCCATCCCGAC
>CAYYZI010000224.1:0-5392 GCA_964475675.1 uncultured Geminicoccaceae bacterium | reverse complement strand
GGACCCTGCCGAGAAAGGTGACGGTCATCACCGGCAGGATGTTGGCCGGAACGTAGAGGGCCACCGCCGCCAGCAGATAGGCCCAGCTGCGGGCGAGGCTGGCGGGCTCGCGACGGTGCACCGGAGCGCCGCAGCGCGGGCACAGCAGTTGGTGCGGCGGCCGTACCGGGCGCACCCGCAGGAGCTGGCGGCAGGCATGGCAGCTCAACATTCCGCCGAGCGAACGCAGTGCGGCCAGTGCGGCGCGGGTCTGGCGGCCGAACCGCTCCCATACCTGGCCGGGCTCCAGCACCGCATCGGCCGCCACCAGCAGCAGCAGGGTGCCGAGGAAGGCGAAGAAGCCGGGGCCGAACTCGATGCTGGCCATGTCCCGGAGCTTGACATAGGCGACCATGATGCCGAGCAGGTAGACGTCGAGCATCGCCCAGGGCCGGACATGCTCGGCCCAGCGGAACAGCCTGGCCGCGCCCGGCAATCGCCTGCCGTGGGACAGCGGGCCGAGCACCACCAGATCGACCGCCAGCACCGTGAGCGGCGCCAGGAAGGTGAGGAACAGCAGCAGCAGGCCGACCACCGGCATGTCGTATTCCAGCAGCGCCCAGGAGGCCGACAGGAGACGGCTCGACTGCACACCTCCGGGAAGCTCCAGCACCAGGAAGGGGGAGATGTTGGCGATCAGGAACAGCGGTGCTGCGGCCAGCGTCAGCAGATAGGCATTCTGCAGACCGTGTTCGCGACGTCGCAGCAGCACCGCCCGGCAGCGGCGACAGCGGGCCGTCCCGCCCGGTGGCAGGGGCGGGACGCTGTGCAGGAGGTCGCAATCCGGGCAGCGCAACAACGACCAGGAACGCCCGGAATCTGCGCTTCCGGCATCCTTTGCGTGGCCGGCGAACATGACCGGCATAGTTGACACGGGGGCGATCGGCTTGCAAGCGGGCCGCGCGTTCCTCTTGCCCTGCCGGCACCGCAGGCGATAGGTAGCGGGCGGCACGGGAGGAACGGCATGACGGCACTGGTCTGGTGGGATGGGCGCTGGCACGAGGATCATCCGCGGATCCTGGGACCACTGGACCATGCCTTCTGGATGGCCAGCGTGGTGTTCGACGGGGCCCGGGCGTTCGAGGACACGGTCCCCGATCTCGACCGGCATTGCGCCCGGCTGATCCATTCCGCGCGCGGTCTGCTGCTGCAGCCGACGATGGATGCGGAGGCCATCACCGCCCTCTGTCGCGAAGGGGTGCGCCGCTTTCCGCGCGGCGCGGCCCTGTACATCCGCCCCATGTTCTTCGCCACCCGGGGGTTCGTGGTGCCGGAAGCGGATTCGACCCGCTTCGCGCTGGCCATCCACGAGCTGCCGATGCCGGAAATGACGGGGATGACCGTCTGCTTTTCCGGGTTCCGCCGCCCGGCGCGGGACGCGGCGCCGACCGATACCAAGGCGAGCTGTCTCTATCCCAACATGCAGCGGGCCCTGGCCGACGCCATGGCGCGCGGCTTCCAGAACTGCGTCACCTTCGATCCCTGCGGCAATGTCGCCGAGCTGGCCACCGCCAATCTCTGGATCGTGCGCGACGGGGTGGCGATGACGCCGGTCTGCAACGGCACCTTTCTCAACGGCATCACCCGGCAGCGAGTGATCGAACTGCTGCGTGCGGACGGGATCGCCGTCGAGGAGACCACCCTCACCCGCAGGGACGTGATGGAAGCCGACGAGATCTTCTCCACCGGCAATTACGGCAAGGTGCTGCCCATCACCCGCATCGAGGATCGCGAACTGCAGGTCGGCCCGGTCTGCCGGCGGGCCCGCGAACTCTACTGGGAGTTCGCCCGCAGCCAGCCGGTGGGATAGGGGCGCGGGACTTCAGGCCGCCTGCGGCATGCGCAGGCGCTCGAGCACGGCATCCACCCCCGGTACCCGCTCCACCACCTCGAACGCGTCCGGCCGGATATGTTTCCTGGCCATGTGCTCGCGCAGGAGCTCCTCGGTGATCGTACCCTGCTCCAGGCATTCGCGCAGATAGGCGAAGAACAGCGCTTCCTGATTGGGATCGGGATGCCGGCGATAGCGCGGCAGCAGCCCGTAGGGACCGAACAGGGCGCGGCGCGCCCGCATCAGCCAGCCGAAGGGCGGAAACGGGCGGAAATGCTCGACCGGCATGTAATCCATCCTGAGCCCGGTCTTCCAGGGCTGGGTCGAGCGCCGGGTGGTGTGCAGCATCCTGGTTTCGGCGGTGAGCCTGTCGAAATCGTTCCATTCCGGCTCCAGCGAGCCGATGGTCGCCGGATCCTCGCTCTCGAGCCCCATCCAGTTCTTGTAGTCGAGCTCGCCGGTGAACAGCTTGCCGAACTGCTCCTCCACCTTCCAGTGGGTGAGCCTGGCGCAGTCGAGCAGCATCACCGAACTGGCGTAGCGGCCGCGCACGGCGAGCTTCACCCCGTCATGGGTGCGGCACATGATGGCCTTGCCCCGCATGTCGCGGCGGAACAGCTCGAGCACGTCGCCGACGGCGAAGATGTCGGGATCGACCACCACCGCCCGGCCCTCGTAGCCCATCAGCTCGGGGGGCATGAAGCGCAGCGGCGTGAAGGACTGGAGATCCTCGTTGAGCCAGGGCTTCCAGGAGCCGTCCCGCAGATAGAGCCGCCCCTCGTACCGGGCGAAGAAGGGATGGTCGGCATGGGCGATGATGCGGACCTCGAAGGCGTCCGGGTCCTGCGACTGGCGCCGCATGGAATGGGCCGAGACGAGGGCGCCGACATACTGCTTGTCGTTGGTGTGCACGAAAACGCACCAGGGGCGGGTCATCTCCGGGGATCCTCTTGATGGAAAGGGTGGTCGAACAGAGCGCCGAGGCGGCCACCCGGCCGGCCTTACCCGATCGAGGCTCTCGATTGCAAGCTAGCGCATGTAGGCGCCGGGACAAACAGTTTCGCACCAGCGGGCGGCGAAAAGCCCCGTCGTTCGCCGGCACCGCCCGCGCGGCACCGGGCCAATGGAGGATTTCGCGCACTGCGCGAGTTACCGTCTTTCAGAAAACCGTTTCAGATGATAACCTCGAAACGGTCCGACACCGGTGGTCAAGGTTTGACGACGCGTATCCTTGTGTCTAAAGCTGACCGTGCTTGCGGCCTCGCCCGACATCCCGCCACGGTGTCGGCCTCGAATCCCCCTTGGTGACGCGAACGTTGAGGTGATCCAGATGTTCCGCAAAAAGGACCATGAACCAGTGCGCCCGGCAGAGCGGCCGGCCGATCCGTCACTCGCCCGTCCGCCGGCCGAGAAGGCCAAGCCGGACCTGCCTCGTCGCCAGGTGGACCTGCCGACGGCGCCCGCTGCCGGCGAGAAGGCGGCGGCACCGGTCGAGGGCAAGCGGCTGATCGTCGGGCAGGGCATCAGCCTGTCGGGCGAGATCGAGGCCTGCGACCGGCTGATCGTCGAGGGCAGCGTGCAGGTGACCCTCAAGGACACTCGCGCCATCGAGATCACCGAGACCGGCAAGTTCACCGAGGGCAAGGCCTCGGTGGAGGAAGCCGAGATCAGCGGGGTCTACGAGGGTGAGCTCACCGTGCGCAACCGGCTGCTGATCCGCAGCACCGGCAAGGTCACCGGCAATGTGCGCTACGGCGAGCTGGAGATCGAGCGCGGCGGCCGCATTTCGGGTTCGATCTCGATGCTCGAGGAGAAGGCGGAAGCGGGCAAGTCCGGGGCCGCGGCCAAGGCCGCTTCCTGAGCCGCGATCCGTACCTTTTCCCTGCGGTCTTGGGCGGAGGCCGGCGATGCAACCGACGATTTCGCACGACAGGAAGCGGAATTGGCTTCGCCGTCTCCGTCTGACCGGCCTCCTGTTCGCGCCGCTGCTGCTGGCCGGCTGCAGCACCGCCCAGCAGCGTCTGGAGCCCTATCGGGCGTCGCCGCCGGTACGTCCGGCGATCGGCCGCTCGCCGCTGGCGCTGCCGGAGCTGCCGCCGCGGGTGGCGCTGGTCGGCATCCGCGCCGGCGAGCTCGAACAGATTCTCGGGCGGCCGAGCCTGCGCCGGCGTGAGCCGCCGGCCGAATACTGGCGCTACAGCTTCACCGGCTGCATCCTCGACGTGTTCCTCTACCGCAGTTCCGAAGCGGCCATTCCCAAGGTCGTCTATTTCGAGTTCCGCAACGTGATGCGGGCACCCGGCCTCGATGGCTGCCCCGAGTTCGCGTCCCGTTTCGAGCCGCCCCACCTGCCCGAGGTTCAGGAGCACTGAGAGCCGCCCGGCGGGCGGCCGAGATGGGCGGCGAGGTCGATCTTTCCGGAGCCCGGGGCCAGCGGCCGCGGCTGGCTCGCATCCGGCTTCCATCCGGTCATGAAGATGATCTCGAAGCTGGCCCGCACCCGGCCGTCGGCGGTGGCGAAGCGGTCCCGGTACAGCGCCAGTGCGCGAGCCAGCACGTCGCGGCGCAGGGGGCGCCGGGTGTGTCCGGCGAGGATCCCGGTCTCGGCCATCGCCCGCAGATCGTAAAGGAGGCGCAGCGGCTCGGCGTAATGCACAGTGATCTGTTCGCGGTCGGCCACCGGCAGAGCGAAACCGGCCCGTTGCAGGAGCGCCGCGGCATCGGCGAGATCGACGAAGGGGGCCACGCGGGGGCCGGCGCCGCCGAGACAATCGAGCTCCGCCTGCAGCAGCACCTCGCGCAGCTCCGGGAGCGTGCGGCCGCCGGGAAAGGCCACCAGCATCAGCCCGTCGGGCTTCAGGCAGTGGCGGATCTGGGCCAGGGTTCCCGGCAGATCGTTGACCTTGTGCAGGCTCATGACGCCCAGCACGGCATCGAACCGGTCGGCCCCGAACGGCAGCAGTTCCTCCTCGGCCAGCACCGGCGATCCCGGTCCGGGTTCCAGCAGGGGGCGGGCGATGTCGAGCCGGACCAGGAGCTCGGTGCCGGCGCGCGCGGCCAGCTCGCGGCTCAGCTCCGGGCAGGCGGAAGCGAGCTCGAGGATGCGGGGGAAGGGGCGGCGAATATCGGCGAGGCGCTCGAGCAGCCGTTCGGCGAGCTGCTGGTGGAGGAAGCTGCCGGCCAGCAGGGCCGGCGCCGCCCGTTCCCGGCGCAGGCGCAGCAGACGGCGATCGAAGGGACGGGCGGCGTCGTTCATGCGGCGAATATGGGCGATCCGGCGCCGCCGCCAAGGCCGTCCTCAGCCGGTCGGCACCTGACGCATGGTCTCCGGCAGAAAGGTGGCCAGTTCGGGAAATACCACCAGCACCACCACCATCAGCACCATCAGCAGGAAGAACGGTATCGAGACCTTGGCGATGTAGTTGATCTCGTGGCCGCTCATGCCCTGCAGGACGAACAGGTTGAAGCCGATGGGCGGGGTGATCTGGGCCATCTCCACCACCACCACGATGAAGATGCCGA
>CAYYZI010000223.1:0-5410 GCA_964475675.1 uncultured Geminicoccaceae bacterium | reverse complement strand
CAGCGGAAAGGCCGCCCAGTCGACCAGATAGGCCAGGCCGCGCACCAGCACCACCAGCCCGAGGCTGGCCGGCAGCCCGCCCGCCATGTAGTCGGTGGCCACCATGTAGAGATAGAAGGGCGCCACCAGAACGGCGGCGAAAAAGGAGCGCCAGAAACCCTCGACCGAAAGGTTGAACCAGCTCATGGCCGCGGGATCGCTGCGCCACAGCAGCCAGGCGCCGGTCAGGGATCGGGTGATCTCCTCGCGCCCGGGCATCAGGCCTGCCGCAGAAGAAAGCGCTCGAGAAAGGCCTGATAGATGCGGGTGAGCAATTCGATATCGGCCAGTTCCACTGCTTCGTCCACCTGATGCATGGTCCGGCCAACGATACCCAATTCGATCACCGGGCAATAGCGGCGAATGAAGCGGGCATCCGAGGTGCCGCCCGAAGTGTCGAGCCGCGGCCGGCGCCCGCAGACCTCGGCCACCGCGGCACACAGGATCTCGCTGAGCGGGCCGGGTGGCGTGAGGAAGGCCTCACCGCTGCAGCTCGTCTGCAGCTCGTAGCGTCCGCCGCAGGCATCGAGCCGTTGCCGGATCAGCCCCTCGAGGCTGGCCCGATCGTGGCGGTCGTTGAAGCGGATGTTGAACACCGCCTCGGCCCGCCCGGGCACCACGTTGCTCGCCGGATTGCCGATATCGATGCTGGTCACCTGCAGGCTGGAGGGCTCGAAATGCGGGCTGCCCTCGTCGAGCGGCTCGGCGATCAGGGCATGGAGCATGGCCACCAGCCGGTGGGCGGCGCTGTCCGCCCGCTGCGGATAGGCAACATGGCCGCTGCGGCCGAAGACGGTCAGTCGACCGGTCAGGGAGCCGCGCCGGCCGATCTTGGCGAGATCCCCGACCTCGGCGAGGGAGGTCGGCTCGCCCACCAGACAAGCATCCAGCCGTTCGCCTTCTGCCGCCGCCCATTCCAGCAGGCGGCGGGTGCCATGGACCGCCTCGCCTTCCTCGTCGGCGGTGATCAGGAGGGCGATGGAACCCGGCGGCTCGCCGTGGCGCTCCAGAAAACGGCCGACCGCGGCGACGAAGGCGGCGATGCCGCTTTTCATGTCCGCCGCGCCGCGACCATAGAGCCGCCCCCCGCGAATGACGGCGGCGAAAGGATCGACGCTCCAGTCCACGAGGTTTCCGGGCGGCACCACATCGACATGACCGGCGAAGGCCAGCAGCGGCGCTCGCGTGCCGAGCCGGGCATAGAGATTGTCGACCGCCGCGGCACCCTCACCGAAGCGCAGCCGGCGGCAGCGAAAGCCCAGGCGCCCCAGCACCTCCTCGAGAATGGCGAGCGTGCCGGCGTCGTCGGGCGTCACGCTCGGACAGCGCACCAGATCCCGGGTGAGTGCGACCGGATCGGGTGCCGCCATCAATCGCGCAGGAGTTCGTTGATCGAGGTCTTGGCCCGGGTGCCGGCATCCACGCGCTTGACGATGACCGCGCAGTAGAGGCCGGGCCCGGGACTGCCATCGGCCAGCGGCTTGCCGGGCAGGGCGCCCGGCACCACCACCGAATAGGCGGGCACCCGTCCGGTGAAGACTTCGCCGGTGGTGCGATCCACGATCCGGGTCGAGGCCCCGATATAGACGCCCATCGAGATCACCGAGCCCTGCTCGACCACCACCCCTTCGGCGATCTCGCTGCGGGCGCCGATGAAGCAGTCGTCCTCGATGATCACCGGGTTGGCCTGCAGCGGCTCGAGCACGCCGCCGATCCCGGCGCCGCCGGAGATGTGGCAGTTGCGGCCGATCTGGGCGCAGGAGCCGACCGTGGCCCAGGTATCGACCATCGTCCCCGCGCCGACATGGGCGCCGATGTTGACAAAGCAGGGCATCAGCACGACGCCGGGGGCGATGTAGGCGGAGCGCCGCACGATGCAGCCGGGCACGGCGCGGAAACCGGCGGCGCGAAAGCGCTCGGCATCCCAGCCGGCGAACTTCGACGGCACCTTGTCCCACCAGTTGGCGCCACCCGGACCGCCCGCAACCAGCTCCATGTCGTTGAGCCGGAAGGTCAGCAGCACCGCCTTTTTCAGCCACTGATGGACGACCCAGCCGGCCTCGGTCTTCTCGGCCACCCGGAAGGTACCCGCATCGAGCCCGGCGAAGGCCGCTTCCACCGCCTCCCGCAAGGGACCCCGCGTCTCCGGACCGAGCTCGTCGCGGATCTCCCAGGCCTCTTCCACGGCCGCCTTCAGCGCCTCCACCTCCATCGCCCTTTTCCTCCCGGTTGCGGCCGGCGTAAGGTACTGCGCGACCGACCCCTGTCAACTCGACCAGCCGCGCCCGGAGATGCCCCGCCCGATGCCCCCGCCGGCAGCCTTTCTGGAGACCTGCAGCCGCCTTCTCGGCGAGGGCGGGATGCGCACCGAAGCGGAAGCGATCGCCCCTTTCACGGTCGATTTCTGGGGGCAGTACCGGGGCCGGACATCGCTCGTGCTGCTGCCGCGCAGCACCGAGGAGGTCGCCGGCATTCTCGCCGCCGCCAGCCGTCACCGCGTGCCGATCGTGCCGCAGGGCGGCAATACCGGGCTGGTGGCCGGCGGCATCCCCGACCAATCGGGCACGCAGGTGGTGCTGAGCCTCGCGCGCATGGAGCGGATCCGGGAGCGCGATCCGGCCGGGGAGTATCTGATCGCCGAAGCCGGCTGCGTGCTGGCCCGGATCCAGGAGGAGGCGGCCGCGCTCGGCCGGCTGTTTCCGCTGAGCCTCGGCGCCGAAGGCTCCTGCCGCATCGGCGGCAATCTCTCGACCAATGCCGGCGGGGTCAATGTGCTGCGCTACGGGATGGCCCGCCAGCTCGTCCTCGGGCTCGAGGTGGTGCTCGCCGACGGCCGCGTGTGGAACGGCCTGAAGCCGCTCCTGAAGGACAATACCGGCTACGATCTCAAGCAGCTCTTCATCGGCGCCGAGGGCACCCTCGGGGTGATCACCGCGGCCTGCCTGCGCCTCGTTCCGGCCCCCAGGGAACAGGTCACGCTGTGGCTGGCGATCGCCCGTCCCGAAGACGCGCTGACCCTGCTGCGGCGCTTTCGCGACGCCTTCGGCGAGCTGATCTCCAGCTTCGAGCTGCTGACCGGGTTCGGGGTACGGGCCGCCGCCGAACATCTGCCGGGGGTGCGCAATCCGCTCGCCGGAGAGCATGACTGGCATCTCCTGGTGGAGCTCGCCTGGAGCCTGCGCCAAGGCCTTCGGGAACCGGCCGAAGCGCTGCTGGCCGAGCTGTTCGAGGAGGGGCTGGTGGCCGATGGCACGATCGCCGGCAACGAGGCCCAGCGGGCCATGCTGTGGCGCATCCGCGAGGGCCAGAGCGAGGCCACCCGCCACATGGGGGAGATCGTCAGGAGCGATGTGGCGGTGGCCCCGGCCCGCCTGCCGGAGCTCATCGCTCGCATGCAGGCCTTCGTCCGCGAGCACATGCCGGAGGTCGCACTCATTCCCTTCGGTCATGTCGGGGACGGGAATCTGCATTTCAATTTCATCGTGCCGCCGCAACGGGTCGCGGCCTGGCGCCCACAGCTTTTGGAGCGGCTGGTGGAGGAAGTGGCCCGGCTCGGGGGATCGTTCAGCGCCGAGCATGGCGTCGGCCGTTTGAAGGTAGAGGAGCTGCTGCGCTACAAGCCGGCCATCGAACTCGAGTTCATGCGGCGTCTCAAGACCCTGTTCGACCCGCTGGGCATTCTCAATCCGGGCGTCATCCTGCCGGCCGCCGAAGGGGAGCCGGGGTGAGGTTTCGCACATCGGAAAGCGCCCGGCGGAGCTTGCCGGAATACCGCCCGCGGGTGCATATCGCCCGGTGATCGAAGAGACCTGCAGCTTCCTGCCCGAGGGACGCCGATGACCGTTTATGCCGCTCCCCTGGACGACATCCGTTTCACCCTGCGCCACATCGGCGGTCTCGAGGCACTCACGGCGCTGCCCGGCCTCGACCATGTCGATGCCGAGACCGTCGACATCATCCTCGAGGAAGCGGCCCGTTTCGCCGGCAACGAGCTGGCGCCGCTGAACCGCGTCGGCGATCGCCACGGAGCGGTGCTGGTGGATGGCGAGGTGCGCACCGCGCCGGGCTTCAAGGAGGCCTATGCGCGCTTCGTGGAGGGCGGCTGGAACGGGCTGGTGTTTCCCGAGGAATGGGGCGGCCAGAACCTGCCCTGGCTGCTCAACACCGCGGTGGCGGAGATGTGGAACGCCGCCAACATGACCTTCGAGCTGTGCCCGCTGCTGACCCAGGCGGCGGTGGAGGCGCTGCTGCATCACGGTACCGAGGAGCAGAAGCGCATCTATCTGCGGCGTCTGGTGGCCGGCGAGTGGACCGGGGCGATGTGCCTGACCGAGCCCCAGGCGGGCTCCGATGTCGGTGCCTTGCGTACCCGTGCGGAACGCGACGGGGAGGTCTACCGGATCCGGGGCGAGAAGATCTTCATCACCTTCGGCGAGCACGACATGGCCGAGAACATCGTGCACATGGTGCTCGCCCGCCTGCCCGGCGCGCCGGAGGGCACGAAGGGCATTTCCCTGTTCCTGGTTCCCAAATTCCTGCCCGACGAGAACGGCCGGCCCGGACGCCGCAACGACATGCGCTGCATCAAGCTGGAGGAGAAGCTGGGCATCCACGCGAGCCCCACCTGCGTGATGGTCTATGGCGAGCAGGAAGGTGCCGTCGGCTGGCTGGTGGGCGAGGAGAATGCCGGGATGCGCTGCATGTTCACGATGATGAACAATGCCCGCATCTCGGTCGGCATCGAGGGGCTGGGCATCGCCGAGCGGGCCTTCCAGCAGTCGCTGACCTATGCCCGCGAACGCATCCAGGGGCGACGCGACGGCCGGCCGGTGCCGATCATCGCCCATCCCGATGTGCGCCGCATGCTGCTGACCATGCGCGCCCATACCGCCGCCATGCGGGCACTCTGCTATCTGACCGCCGCCGAGGTCGATCGTGCCGCCCGCCATGCCGATGGCGAACAGCGCCGCGCCGCCGCCGGGCGGGTGGCCCTGCTGACACCGCTGACCAAGGCCTGGTGCACCGATCGCGCCTGCGAGATCGCCTCCCTGGCGGTACAGGTCCATGGCGGCATGGGCTTCATCGAGGAGACCGGGGTCGCCCAGTACTATCGCGATGTCCGCATCACGCCCATCTACGAGGGCACCAACGGCATCCAGGCGCTCGATCTCGCCGGCCGCAAGCTGACCATGGAGAACGGCCGGCTTCCCTGGAACCTGTTCGCCGAACTCGAGCTGGATCTGGCCGCCCTGCGGCGCGCCGGCCTCGAGGATCTGGCCTCGGGGCTGCAACCCGCCCTCGCCACCCTTCAGCAGGTTACCTCCACTCCAAAAACCAAATAATTCTAGTATCTTATCTCTCATCATCTCTT
>CAYYZI010000222.1:0-5411 GCA_964475675.1 uncultured Geminicoccaceae bacterium | reverse complement strand
AAGAGCGCCGGAGAGCGGTTCGCAACCGGGATTCACCGTTTTTCAACCCTTCCCCGGATATTCTCCGGGACGGTGGAGAAGATGCCGGCGCGGGAAAAAAGACGGCGGTGGAGTTCCGACCCTGACAGGGTAACGCGGAAGGGTGAAAGAGGGGTGAAGATAGGAAGCGACGCCGGAGAGCGACAGCGATTTCCTCCGCATTCCTTCACTCTTTCGCAACCCCCTGCGGCCTACTCCGGCGGATGGTGGAGAAGGCGCCAGCGCGGGGAGAATGGCGGCGGTGGAGTCCCAGCGTTGGCAGAATACGGCGAAGGGGTGAAGGACGAGTGAACCGGACGGGCGATGGACCAGGGAGCCGCTGATCCTTCTCTACCCGGCCGCTTCTTCACCCTTCGGCAACCTCTCTTCGCGCATGGTCCCGAATGGTGGAACGGGTGCTGCCGGGAGCATCCTGGCCGCCGGCGGAGTCCCACCGCTGGCGGGATGGCGGAGAAAGGTGAAGGAAGAGTGAAGAAGGCCGGCGCGACCGCGGAGCCGGCCGGGGCCTTCGCTGCCCGAGTTTCCTTCATCGCTTCTCGGCCCCTCGCCGCATATCCTCGCGGATGGTGGAGAAGGTGTCGCGCCCGGGTTGTTGGCGGAGGCGTGTCCGACGGCTGCCCGGATCGGACGGATCGTTCAGGCGCCGACATGCACCGGCTGGCGCCGCGCGCCCCAACCGCCCGGTCGCTCCTCGAACAGGCCGGGAAGCGGGGTGCCGCAGCGGCGGCAGCAGCCGCACGCATCGAGGTTCCAGGCGGTGAGCTCGTACCAGTCGCGGCCAATCAGCTTCTCGCCGCAGACATGGCAGAAGGTGCTCTCGCCCTCCTCGTCATGGACATTGCCGACATAGACGTAACGCAGCCCGAGCTCCTGTGCGATCCGCCGGGCGCGACGCAGGGTGGAAGCCGGCGTCGGCGGCAGGTTGCGCATCCGCCAGGCGGGATGGAAGGCGGTGAAATGGAGCGGCACATCCGGCCCCAGCCGCTCCAGGATCCACTTCGAAAGGGCCTCGATCTCGGCGTTCGAATCGTTGAGCCCGGGGATCAGCAGGGTGGTGATCTCCAGCCAGCAATCCGTTTCGTGCTTGACATGTTCCAGCGTCTCCAGCACCGGCCCGAGCCGGCCGCTACAGATCCTGCGGTAGAACTTCTCGGTGAACGCCTTGAGATCGATGTTCGCCGCATCCATCGCCGCGAAGAATTCCCGCCGCGGTTCCTCGCAGATGTAGCCGGCGGTGACCGCGACGTTGCGGATCCCTCGGGCACGGCAGGCGGCGGCGGTATCCAGCGCGTATTCGAGAAAGATCACCGGGTCGTTGTAGGTGTAGGCAACCGAGCGGCAGCCGGTGCGCAGCGCGGTGGCCGCGATCTCCTCGGGCATCGCCCGTTCCTGCAGGCGATCGAAGGCGCGGGCCCTGGAGATGTCCCAGTTCTGGCAGAACTTGCAGGCGAGGTTGCAGCCGGCGGTGCCGAAGGAAAGAACCGGTGTGCCGGGCAGAAAATGAAACAGGGGCTTCTTCTCGATCGGGTCGATGCAGAAGCCCGAGGAGCGCCCATAGGTGGTGAGCACCATCTCCTCGCCCGCCCGCGCCCGCACGAAGCAGAGGCCGCGCTGCCCCTCACGGAGCTTGCAGAAGCGCGGGCAGAGATCGCACTGGATGCGCCCGTCCGGCAGCCGGTGCCACCAGCGGGCCGGGTGCCCGGAGAGCGCCTCCCGCGCAACGGTGGCCTGACCAGTCATGAGATGCGCCCGGCAGGAGATCCCCTCTTCGCTCCCAATGTGGCGAGCGCGCCTGCCGGCATCAATATCCCGCCGGCACCGATCCCGATCCCGTGGCCAGCCAGCCACGCGCCGGCAGGGCTTGCCTCGCACCGGGCCCTGCGCCGATGATCGATGACAATACTGTCGCGGATCGGGGAGATGGCGATGCACCCTCGCGGAATTCTGCTCGGCTGCGCGGCGGCCGCCGCCTTCGTTGCCACCGCCGGGCCGACACCGAGGGCCGAGCTGGCCGAGCCGGTCGCTGCGACACGCTTCATGGTGGCCGCCGCCAATCCCCTCGCCGCCCAGGCCGGCTTCGATGTCCTGAAGGCCGGCGGCAATGCCGTCGACGCCATGGTCGCCGTGCAGTTCATGCTCAATCTGGTGGAGCCGCAGAGCTCCGGCATCGGCGGCGGCGCCTTCCTGCTCTACTGGGATGCCGGCGCGCGCAGGCTCTACAGTTTCGACGGCCGGGAGACGGCGCCCGAGGCCGCCACACCGGATTATTTCCTCGAACCCGACGGCACGCCGATGGCCTTTTCCGAGGCGAGGATGGGCGGTCGTTCGGTCGGTGTGCCCGGCACCCTCAGACTGCTGGATGACGTGCATGCCCGCTTCGGCAGCCGCGACTGGGCGGAACTGATCGCCCCGACCATCGCCCGGGCGCGCGAAGGCTTCGCCATCTCGCCGCGGCTGGCGGCCAGCATCGCCAAAGCACAGCAGAGCGGTCTGGACCGCTTCGCGCCCGCCCGAAACTACTTCTTCGAACCCGACCGCACGCCGAAGGCGGCCGGAACCATCCTCGTCAATGCCGAGTTCGCCGCCACCCTGGAGCGGATCGCCGCCGGACGCTCGGCCCCCTTCTACGAGGGCGCCATCGCCGCCGACATCCTGCGCACGGTACGCGAGGCGCCGGTCAATCCCGGCATCATGACCGCCGAGGACCTTCGACGATACACGGTCCGGGCGCGCCCCCCGGTCTGCGTCGACTATCGCGGCTTTGCGGTCTGCGGGATGGGGCCGCCGAGTTCGGGCGGGCTCACCGTGGGCCAGATCCTGGGCATCCTCGGTCACGTCGACATGCCGGGGCTCGGCTACGGCGTGAACGGTATCCACGCGTTTCTCGAGGCATCGCGGCTGGCCTATGCCGATCGGGCGCTGTACATGGCCGATTCCGACTTCGTACCGGTACCCACCGAGGGATTGCTCGATCCCGTCTATCTGCGGATCCGCGCCCAGCTCCTGCGCCTCGATACGGCGATGGGCGAGGCGCGCCCCGGCAATCCGCCCTGGCACGAGCCGCGGCGGCTGGCACCCGATGCCAGCGAGAAGGCACCCGGCACCAGCCATTTCGTGATCGTCGACGAAGCCGGCAACGCCGTCTCCATGACCACCACCATCGAAAGCGGCTTCGGCAGCCGACTGATGGTCGGCGGCTTTCTCCTCAACAACGAGCTCACCGACTTTTCCTTCCTGCCGGAGAAAAACGGCATGGGCGTGGCCAACCGGGTCGAGGGCGGCAAACGGCCACGCAGCTCGATGGCGCCGACCGTCGTGCTGGAGAACGGCGCACCGCGGCTGCTGCTGGGCTCGCCGGGCGGCAGCCGGATCATCGCCTATGTGGCGGAGACCATCCTCGCCATCCTCGACTGGCGCATGGACCCGCAGGCGGCGGTGGAGCTGCCCCGGTTCGTCAATCGCAACGGTGTCAGCGAGCTCGAACGGGGAACCGCGGCCGAGGCGCTGGCCGGACCGCTGGAGGCGCGCGGCCATGAAGTGGCCGTCCGTCCGCTCTCGAGTGGCCTGCAGGTGATCCTGATCGAACCGGGGCGGCTTCTGGGCGGTGCCGATCCGCGGCGCGAGGGGGTGGTACTCGGCGAGTGATCGGCGAGGGGGTGCCGCGAGGCGCGACTCAATCGCGGCCATCCAGCACCGTTTCGATCCTTCGGGCCGAGAGCAGGAAACCGAGCCGCCGCGCTTCCACGAGGAGCCTCTCGAGCCGCCTGTCGAGCGTCGGCGAACCACCGCTTCTGCCGCGCTGCGCCAGGCCGCGGATCAACGCGCAGAAGAATCCGCTCCACAGCATCGGCTCGGCGACAGTGTATTGCTCCAGGCGTTCGGCGTAGCCTTCCGCTTCCTCCCAGTCGCCGGATCGGATGCGGGCTTCCGCGGCGTGCCGGAAGAACCAGAGCTGGTTGTGGCCGACGCAGCGCCCCGCAACCAGACGCTCGCCTTCGCGGATCGCGTCCGCCGCTGCCTCGCGCTCGTTCGCCATCAGGGCGAGACAGCCGTGGACCCAAGGGCCGATCAGCGCCGCGCTCGCCTCACCGGCCAGCGCCGCCGCCTCTTTCGCCAGAGTCAGCGCCTGTTCCGTTTCGCCGAGTGCGTCGAGCGCCCGCGCCTGGTGGATCATCGGATACGGCAACCAGATGCGGGCGCCGATGCGCTCACAAATCTCCCGACTCCGGCGGGCCTGATCCAATGCCCGCTGCGGCTCGTCCAGGTCCAGGAGCAGTGCGGCAGCAGTCCCCCGGAGGATCAGTTCGGCGCGCGGGTGTTCGGTCCTGGTGACGGTCTCGATGCCGGCGAGCAGGGGCCCGCGTGCAGCATGCGGACCGCGGGTCAGAAGTCGGGTGTGCTCGCGGGCGCTGATGTTGCCGGCGGCGATGGCGGCGAAGCCCTGCCCGTCGGCGAGATCGATGCAGGCGTCATAGTGGTCGAAGGCCGACAGCATGTGACCGCGCATGTATTCGGCGTCGGCCAGCCCGCTCAGCGCGTGCATTTCCTGCTCCCTGTCCCGCGCCGCCCGGGCGTGGGAGAGAGCGAGGCGCTGCTGGGCAATCGTCCGATCGGCTTCGCCGCGGACGAAATGAATGTTCCCCCGCAGATGATGGAGCCGGGCCTTGTCCCGTCGCGAGCCCGCGAGGGGCGCGAGATCGTCGAGAATTTTCAGGGTCTCGTCGGTCCGGCCCACGACCCTCAGGCTCGAGCACAGGGCGAGGCCGGTCCGGAACCGCTCCCCATCTTCGCCCGCGGCAACCGTCGCCAAGGCGCGAGCGAGATGCTCGGCTGCCTCCACATGGGCGGAGCGGGCCGCTGCCCGCAGGCCGGCGGCACGCCACCAGGGAGCCGCCCGAGAAGGTTGCCCGGCCGCTGCATAATGACGGGCGACGACTTCGGGCTCCGCCCGAGCGATACCCGGAAACTCCTCGACCAGAGTGTCGGCGACCCGCGCGTGAAGAGCTCGCCTGGTGTCTTTCAAGAGACTGTCGTACGCGGCCTCCTGGACCAGAGCGTGCTTGAAGCCGTAGACGGCGTGCGGCGGACATCCGCGACGCGACACCAATCCGGAGGTCACGAGATGTGCCTCCATTTCGCGCAGTTGCCGATCCGGCATCCGCGCGACACGGCACAGCAGCGCGTGGCCGAATTCGCGACCGATCACCGAGGCGGTCTGGGCGAGTTCCTTGGCCGGCCCGAGCCCGTCGAGCCGCGCCGACAGCGAGGCCCGCAACGTCGTGGGGATCTCGTCCGCTTCGTTCTCGTCGAGAACCAGCCGGGTGAGTTCCTCCACGAACAGAGGAATTCCGTCGGTTCTCGACAGGATGTGC
>CAYYZI010000221.1:0-5449 GCA_964475675.1 uncultured Geminicoccaceae bacterium | reverse complement strand
CCGGTACCAGTGCCCGGCCCGAGGATCTGCTGGAAGCGCGCTTTCCGGTCTATGCCGTCGGGCGTGGCGGCAAATTCACCTATCACGGTCCCGGGCAGCGCATCGGCTATGTCATGCTCGATCTCGGGCGGCGCGGGCGCGATCTGCGGCGTTTCGTGCAGATGCTCGAGAGCTGGCTGATCGGCACCCTTGCCGAGTTCGACATCCATGGCGAGCGACGCGAGGGCCGGATCGGCATCTGGGTGCCCCTGCCCGGCGGCGGCGAGGGCAAGATCGCGGCGCTCGGGGTGCGGGTGCGGCGCTGGGTGACCTATCACGGGGTGAGCCTCAACATCGATCCCGACCTCTCCCATTTCGGCGGCATCGTGCCCTGCGGTCTCGGTCAGTTTCCGGTCACCTCGATGGCCGCGCTCGGGGTGGAGGCCAGCGTCGATACGGTCGACGCCGCTCTCAGGCGCCAGTTCGCAGCGGTGTTCGAGGCCGAGATCCGCGACGAACCGGCGGCGGGCGCGGGGTGAGTTCGCGCCTGCTCTCCCTTGTGCCGCCGCCGCACCGCGCTAATCTGCAATGCATGACCCAGACCCGCCCCGCCCGTTCACCCTCATGGAACCGGTTCGCCGCGCTCGCGGGGCTGGTCGTTCCTCTGGTCCTGATCACCGCGGAGGTGCGCGCGGATTGCGCCGAGTTCGCCCAGGCCGGAGTCGAATGGCGGCGCTGCATGATGGACGGTGCGGATCTGACCAATGTCGACCTGACCGGCGCGGTGCTCCGCGATTCCTCGTTCAAGCGGGCCGATCTCAGCGGCTCGGTGCTGCGCGATGTGGATGCCCGCCGGGCCAAGTTCGTTTCCGCCAGGATGGTCGACATCGTGCTCGATGGGGCCCGGCTGATCCGGGCCGATCTGACCAGCGCCGATCTCACCGGGGCCAGCCTGCGCGACGCCGATCTGCGTGACGCCAAGCTCTACCAGACCATCCTGCGCAACGCCGATCTGACCGGCGCCCGGCTCGACGGGGCCGATTTGCTGCGGGCCGATCTTTCGGGGGCGCGCTGGGTCGATGGCAAGAGCATCTGCGCCGAGGGATCGATCGGCCGCTGTCACATGCAGAAGCCGCCCCGCGCTGCCGCCACCGAAGGCTAGTCGAGGGAGAGCTTGCGGCCTTCGCGCAGCAGCGCGAAGAGTTCCGCCGCCGGCAACGGCCGGCTGAACAGGAAGCCCTGGATCTCGTGGCAGCCGAAGCCCCGCAGCAACATGAGCTGTTCGCGGGTTTCCACCCCTTCCGCCACCACCTTGAGCTGCAGGCTGGTGCCCAGCGCCACGATCGCCTTGGCCAGGGCGGCGCTGGTGCGGTCATGGCCGATATCGTGGACGAAGGAGCGGTCGATCTTGAGGGAACGGATGGGGAAGTTGCGCAGATAGCCGAGCGAGGAATAGCCGGTACCGAAATCATCGACCGCGAGATGAACGCCGAGGGCGGTGATGTCGCGCAGCTTCCGGGTGCTTTCGGCGGCATCCCGCATCACCACACTTTCGGTGAGCTCCAGTTCCAGCCGGTCGGTGGGAAAGCCCAGCCTCTCGGTCAGGGCCGCGATCTTGGCCGGCAGGTCGCGCTGCTGGAACTGCCAGGCGGAAAGATTCACGGCCAGGCGCAGATCGCCGAAACCGTGCTCGTGCCAGCTCCGCACCTGGGCGCAGGCGGTTTCCAGCACCCACTCTCCGATCGGCACGATCAGCCCGGTCTCCTCGGCCAGCGGGATGAATTCCGAAGGAGGCACCATGCCGTGGTCGGGATGGAACCAGCGCAGCAGCGCCTCGACGGCGACGATGCGGCCGGTCTCGAGGCTCACCTGGGGCTGGTAGTAGATCACGAATTCCTGCTGGCTCAGCGCCTTGCGCAGGCGCCCTTCGAGCATCAGCCGCTCGAAGGCGGCGGCGTTCATGTCGGTGGTATAGAACTGGTAGTGGTTGCGGCCCTGTTCCTTGGCCCGCGACAGGGCGGTATCGGCATTCTTGATGAGGGTGTCGGGATCGGTTCCGTCATGGGGAAACATGGCGATGCCGACACAGGCACCGGTGCTGAGCTCGTGGTCGTTGACGGTAAAGGGCGGCTTGAGGCAGTCGAGCAGCTTCTGCGCGACACGCGCCGCTGCCTCGGCGCTGTTGACCCCGTGCAGCAGCACCATGAACTCGTCGCCGCCGAGCCGGGCCACGGTGTCGCTCTTTCTGAGGGTGCGCAGCAGCCGTTCGGCCACCGCCTTGAGAACCAGATCGCCGAGCTGGAGGCCGAGCGAGTCGTTGATCAGCTTGAAGCGGTCGAGATCGACCAGCATCACCGCCAGCATCTGCCGCTGGCGGCGCGCCCGCTCGATGGCATGGCCGAGGCGGTCGAGGAACAGCAGGCGGTTGGGCAATGCCGTCAGCGCATCGTAATAGGCCAGCGCCCGGATCGCCTCCTCGGTCTGGCGGCGCACGGTGATGTCGCGCACCGTCAGCACATAGCCGCCCGGCGGCACCTCGATATGGACGATGAAGATCTCGAGCGGGATCACCTCGCCGTCATGGCGCCGACCGAGCACTTCGGCATAGCCCTGCGGCTCGTCGCGAACCTCTTCGAGCAGGCGGCGGAAATCCAGCGGCCGGTCGGTGCCGGAACTCAGCAGCATGTCCAGCGGGCGACCGAGGACACTGCCCTCGGCGAAGCCGAAGATCACCTGGGCCGCCCGGTTGACGCGGCGAATGAGCCCCTCCTCATCGACCGCGATCACCCCGTCGGCGACCGCTTCGAGCACCGCATCCAGCCAGGCGTCGCCGCCGGGACGCAGGATCACCGGCTCGGGGCGAAAGGTGGCCCGCGCTTCCTGCAGGGCGGGCAGGCTCTCCCGCTCCACCGGCCGCACCAGAACCAGCGCGTGGCTCCTGTCCAGCGGGGTCACGGTGAGCTGGAAGGTACCGTCGAGGGCATCGACCTGCACGGTCGTCTCGAGGGTCACCCGTTCGTTGGCATGGATCGCCTGTTCCACCGCGTCGAGCCAGGCATCGGCAATGTCGGGCGGCAGCACGCGGCCGAGATCCTCGCCGGTGGCGGCGCGCAGGGCATCGGCCAGGGCGGTGGCCGGTTCCGGGCTGACCCAAGTGATGGTGCCGCTGACATCGAGCACCAGCACCAGACTGTGCAGCACGCGGCTGATCAGGGCGGCCGGATGGCTGAGCCCTCGTTCCTCCTCGCCCGGACGGCCGGCCCGGGGTGTCACATCGATGGCCCCGAGAATGGCGGTCACCAGGCCGCGCGCATCGCTGCGCGGGCGGGCAGTGTCGATCACCTCCACCAGTTCTCCCGAGGCATCGCGCAGCCGGTAGCGGACCTCGATCTGCTCGCCGCGCAGCAGGGTCTGGTGCTTGAGCCGCAGCACCTCGAGATCCTCGTTGGGCACGTGCGCGAGAAGATCGGCGAGGCGCTCCAGCCTCTCTTCGCCCAGCAGCCGGGCGAGCCGCGGATCGCACCAGGGGAGACGCATCGTGCAGTCGGGCTCGACCTCGAGGAGATAGAGGTAATCGCGGGTCAGGCCGCCGAGCTCGGCGAGCTCCGGCAGGCCCTGCTGCGGCAGGGCCGCCATGGCCCGGGCCGCGGGCTCGATCCGCAGCACGTAAAGGCCGTTGTTGACGGCCAGCGGCATGCCGCGGATATGGCAGTCGATGCAGCGCCCTTCGGCGGTCCGCAGCAGGCAGCGGTCCTGGAAGGGAGTGGCGGCCTGGCAGGCGGCCTGCAAAGCCGCCAGGGTTTCACGCGGCGTGCGGGGCGCGCGCAGCAGGCGGATGGAGCGCCCGATCACCTGCCGCGGCTCGTAGCCGAACAGCGTCTGGAAACAGCGGTTGACATAGGCGATCTCGAGGCCCCGGGTCGCGCCCTCGCGATGGCGAACCACCACCGCAGCCCGGTCGACAGTGTCGAGCACTGCCGCCAGCGCGAGCTCGTCAAGCACCGCCGCCGCGCCCCGTTCGCCTCGCACAACCCATCGTAAGGCCCATCAACCACCCGCTCGCAGCGTCACCCGTCACGCCGCAGGCCGTCCCCGACGGTCCGCTTCCGCGCTCGACAGCCGCGTTCTCACTACACGAGGAAGTAAAAAGTTCCAAAGGTTCAAAGCGCCACGTCAATGGCCCGGGGTACGGTCCGGGGCATTTCGCGGGATGGCGTCAGGGCGATTCCGCGGCCGGCGGGGGCAGCAGATCGTCCATCACCCGGGGAAGGGGCGGCAGCAGATCCTCGGCGGTCAGCAGGCCGCCTGCCCGCCGGGCCGCTTCGGCATGGATCCAGACGGCGGCGCTGGCCGCGGCGAAGGCCGGCAGGCCCTGCGCCAGCAGGCCGGTGACGAGGCCCGCCAGCACGTCACCGCTGCCGGCGGTGGCCAGTTCGGGCGGGGCATCGGCGAGCAGGGTGGCGCTGCCGCCGGGCTCGGCCACCACCGTATCGCCCCCCTTGAGCAGCACCACGGCTCCGCTCTCCGCCGCGGCTGCGAGGGCACGCTCGAGGCGGCTTCCGCGATGGCCGAACAGTCGGCCGTATTCGCCGTCATGCGGGGTCAGCACGCAATGCCCGCCGAGGCGCGCGAACAGGGCTCGCGGATCGTCCTGGAACACCGTCAGCGCATCGGCATCGAGCACCGTCGGCCGACCGGTCTCCAGCAGCAGCTCGGTGCGCTGCCGGGTGGCCGGCGTGACCCCGGCGCCGGGACCGTAGAGCCCGGCGGTCACCCGCGCATCGGCCAGCAGGCGGGCGAGTGCAGCCTCGTCGGCATAGGGCTTGGTCATCACCGCGGTCATGTGCGCGGCATAGGTCGCCAGTGCCGCTTCCTCGCAGAGAATGCTGACCAGTCCGGCACCGATCCGAAGCGCGGCGCTGGCGGCCATGCGGGTTGCCCCGGTGGTGGCTGCCGGACCGCCCAGGACGTAGGCGTGGCCGAAGCGGTATTTGTGATCGGTGGGGCTGCGGCGACGCAGCAGGTGGCGCCAGAGCGAGGGCTGGTTGCGGCGGAGACCGATATCCTGTTCGGCGACGAACCGATCGGCGATGCCGATATCGGCGACCACCAGCTCGCCGCGATGCAGCCGTCCCGGCAGCAGGTAGTGGCCCGGTTTGGCGCGCACGAAGGTCACGGTCAGACGGGCATGGGGGGCGATGCCGCGGATCTCGCCGGTGGCGCCGTCGACCCCGGAAGGCATGTCCACCGCCACCACCGGAATGCCGGCCGTTTCGACGGCGGCGATCGCCTCCGCGGCGGCACCGGTGATGTCGCGGGCGAGGCCGGCGCCGAACAGCGCATCGACCACCAGCCCGGCACCTTCGAGGACGGTCGGGGCGAGCGCTTCCACGGGGCCGTTCCAGCGACCGGCGGCCCAAGCCGCGTCACCGCGCAGCCGCTCGGTGGCCACCAGACAGGCGAGGCGCAC
>CAYYZI010000220.1:0-5462 GCA_964475675.1 uncultured Geminicoccaceae bacterium | reverse complement strand
ATGTCCATCAAGACCCAACTCTCGGCGCTGCTCGCCGGCGCGGCGGTACTCGCCCTGGCGGTGCCGGCCCATGCCGCGGTGGACTGCAAGGGCAAGCAGATCACCATCGGCACCTTCAACCCGCCGTTCATCGGCGGTCCGGCCATCGCCCATGCCAAGACCTGGGAAGAAAAGACCGGCGGCAAGGCCAATGTCGTCACCTTCCCCTTCGGCGAGCTTTACCCGAAGTACATGACGGCGCTGGTGAGCGGCCAGAACGCCTATGACGTGATCATGTACGCACCCGCCTGGCAGGGCGATTTCGCGCCCTATCTGTCGGAAATGCCGGCCGAAATGCGCCAGGGGCCGGAATGGCAGGACATCGCCCCCATTTACCGCGAACGGCTGATGGTCTGGGACGGCAGGGTGGTGGCGCAGACCATCGACGGCGATGTGCACAGCGGCACCTACCGCAAGGACCTGTTCGGCGATCCCAAGGAGCAGGCGGCGTTCAAGGCCAAGTACGGCTACGATCTGGCGCCGCCCCAGACCTGGGAGCAGTATTACGATATCGCCGAGTTCTTCACCCGCCCCGACGAGGGGCTGTGGGGCACCGCCGAAGCCTTCGTGCGCGGTGGCCAGCAGTTCTGGTTCTTCTTCAGCCACGCCGCCGCCTACACCAACCATCCGGACAATCCCGGCTCGATGTTCTTCGATCCGGAGACGATGGATGCCCAGACCAGCAATCCGGGCTGGCTGAAGGCGCTCGAGGACTATATCCGCAGCTCCAAATACGCGCCGGCCGGTGCCCTCAACTGGAATTCGGGCGACATCCGCACCGCCTTCGCCGGGGGGCAGGTGGCGATGAACTTCGACTGGGGCGACACCGGCACGATCTCGGTGGATCCCGAGCAGAGCAAGGTGGCGGGTAATGTCGGCTTCTTCGTGCTGCCCGGCTCCGACACCATCTGGAACTACAAGACCGGCAAATGGGACAAGTTCGATCGGGTGATCCATTCGCCGTTCATGGCCTATGGCGGCTGGGTCGCCTCGGTGCCGGCCACCAGCCAGGAGCAGGCCTGCGCCTGGGACTATGTCGCCTGGTATGCCAGCCCCGAGAATTCGATGAAGGACGTCACCACCGGCGGCACCGGCATCAATCCCTACCGCCTGTCGCATTTCCAGAACATCGACGCCTGGCTGGCGGCCGGGACCTTCACCCGCGAGGAGGCCGAGAACTATCTCGAGGTCCAGCTCGCCTCGATCGATCCCGAGCGCAACAATGTGGCGCTCGACATGCGGCTGCCGGGCTATTTCCAGTACACCGAGGTGCTCGAGATCGAGCTTTCCAAGGCACTGGCCGGCCAGGTCGAGCCGCAGGAGGCCCTCGATACCATCACCGCCGAGTGGAACCGGCTCACCGACGAGCTCGGCCGCGACAAGCAGCTCGCGGCATATCGGGCCTCGATGGGCCTGCCGCCGCTCAAGTAGAACTCCGTTTCCGGTCCAAGGGGGAGCCTTCGCGGCTCCCCCGCTTCTTGCGGATCTGCCATGGCTCGCGTGATTCTCGAACAGGTCGCCAAGCGTTTCGGCGAGACACTCGTCATCCCCCGTCTCGATCTGACCATCGAGGACGGGGAGTTCGTCGTGCTGGTGGGACCTTCGGGCTGCGGCAAGACCACCACCCTTCGCATGATCGCCGGGCTCGAACAGGCCAGCGAGGGACGCGTGCGGATCGGCGATCGTGACGTGACCGATGTGCCGCCCGGCAAGCGCAACTGCGCCATGGTGTTCCAGTCCTACGCCCTCTACCCGCATATGACGGTGCGCGACAACATCACCTACGGGCTGCGGGTGCGGCGCGTGCCGAAGGCCGAGATCGAACGGCTGCTGGGCGAGGCGGTACGCATTCTCGGCCTCGAGGCGTTTCTCGACCGCCGCCCCAAGCAGCTTTCGGGTGGCCAGCAGCAGCGGGTGGCGATCGGCCGCGCCATCGTCCGCCAGCCGGAAGTGTTCCTGTTCGACGAGCCGCTTTCCAATCTCGACGCCAAGCTCAGGGTCGAGATGCGCACCGAGATCCGCCAGCTCCACCGCCGCCTCGGCAATACGGTGGTCTATGTCACCCACGATCAGGTGGAGGCGATGACCTTGGCCGATCGGGTCTGCGTCATGCACGAGGGGCGCATCGAGCAGATCGCCGCCCCTCTCGAACTCTACGAGCGGCCGGCGAACACCTTCGTCGCCGCCTTCATCGGCACCCCGGCGATGAATTTCCTGGAAGCGCGGCTGGTCTCGCACCAGGGCCGACCGATGGCCCGTCTGGCCGACGGCACGCATCTGGCACCGCCGCCGGGAGCGCCCGCGGCCGAGAGTGGTGTGCCGGTGCTGCTGGGCATCCGCCCCGAGCATGTCGAGGTCGGCGAAGCCGGCACGCCCTTCACCCTCCGGGTTCGCGAGATCGAGCCGCTGGGGCCGGCCAAGCTGCTGATCGGCGAGGTCGCCGGCAGCCGGTTCGTGGCCCAGGTCGATGCCCATCTGCCGGTCGAGCTCGACGCCCTCTGCCGGCTCACCGTGCCGCCGGAAAAGGTGCATCTGTTCGACCGCGAGAGCGGCCGGGCGCTCGCCTGAACGGCCGGCGGAGCGCCGGCCGCGGCCTTGCGGTGCCATCGTCCGCGGCTATAGTCGCCGCCGATCGACAACGGCAGTCCGGGGGAGTCTGGCGGGAATGGAGATTGCTGCGGGGCAGCACGGGGGATTCGACGTGCTCGGCATCGGCAATGCCATCGTCGATGTCGTTGCCTATGCCGAGGATGCGCTTTTGGAGGAACTCGGCCTCGTGAAGGGTGCGATGACCCTGGTGGACGAGGAACAATGCGAGTTCCTCTACCGCCGCATGGGTCCGGCGCACGAGGTCTCCGGCGGCTCCTGCGCCAACACCATGGCGGCACTGGCCGCGCTGGGTGGTCGTGCGGCCTATGTCGGGCGGGTTCGCGACGATCAGCTCGGGCAGGTGTTCGGGCACGACATCCGCGCCGCCGGTGTCACCTTCCGCAGCCTGCCCAGCAGGGACGGTCCGAGTACCGCCCGCTGCCTGGTGTTCGTCACCCCCGATGCCCAGCGCACCATGGCCACATATCTCGGCGCCTGCGTCGAGCTGACACCCGAGGATATCGATCCCGAGCTCGTGCGGGCGGCGGAAATCACATATCTCGAGGGGTATCTGTGGGACCGGCCGGAGGCCAAGGCCGCCTGCCGCAAGGCGGCGGAGATCTGCCATGGGGCCGGCAGGAAACTGGCGCTCACCCTGTCCGATGCCTTCTGCGTCGAGCGCTGGCGCGAGGAGTTCCGGGAGCTGGTGGCCCGCGAGGTCGATATCCTGTTCGCCAACGAGGCAGAGATCACCAGCCTCTACGAGGTCGGGAGCTTCGACGAAGCGCTGCAGGAGGTGCGCCGGCATGTCCATTTCGCCGCCCTCACGCGCGGTCCCAAGGGCAGTGTGGTGGTGCGTGGCGAGGAGCTGCACGTGATCGACGCGGTGGCGCCCGAACGCCTCCTGGATACCACCGGTGCCGGCGATCTCTACGCCGCGGGTTTCCTGCGCGGGCTCGCCGCCGGCCTCGATCTCGGCGCCTGCGGCCGGCTCGGCAGCCTGTGTGCGGCGGAAATCATCGGCCAGTACGGGGCCCGTGCCGAGCGCCCGCTGCAGCCACTGTTCGCCCGCGTCAACGGGGGTGTTGCCGCCGGCTCATAGCAGCAGAGCGAGGTCCTCGCCCACCGCACGCCGTACCGCCGCCAGCCCGCCGCGGAAGGCATAGGCCTCGAAACCGGCCTGCTGCATGCGTTCGGCCAGCAGCGGCGTCTGCGTGCCGAAGGTGCAGTAGAGAATGTAGCGCCGGTTCCGCTCCAGCCGCCGGAAATTGTCCAGGAGCTCGGTCACCGGCAGGTTGACGGCACCGGGCACGTGCCACAGCCGGTATTCCTCCGGCTCCCGGCAGTCGATCACCACCGCGTCCTCGGCGAACTCCTCGACGAACAGATAGGGCTCGCGCAGATCCTCCGGCCGCACTGCCGCCACATCGATGGTCCGGCGCGCCTCCACCAGCCTGCGCAGCAGCTCGGGCGACAGCTTGTCCACCTCCGCCGCCAGCACGCCCACACGGCTGGTGACCGCCGGCCGGTCAGCGGCGAGGCCGCACATTTCGGGGATCCGCTCCGACAGCGGGCCGGTGCCGATGCGCCGGGCCTCGGCCATGATCTCGTTCTTGTCGTGGCCCAGGAGCGGCCGCAGCATCGGCATCTCGGCGAAACGGTCGAGGGTGGCGAGATTGGGCAGGGTCTGGGAGGAGACCTGACCCAGCGCCTCGCCGGTGACCACCGCATCGGCCCGCTCCTTGCGGGCGATGATCGCCGCCGCCCGGTAGAACATGACCTTGAGCACGAGCTGCCAGAGGTTCTTGCGGGTCTTCTGTCGCAGTTCCTGCACGATCGGCACGAAATCGACCACGTGCAGGCGTGGCCGCAGACCGAAACCCCACAGCTCGTGCAGCACCTTGACCACCTGCAGCACCATGCGCTCATGGGCGACGCCGCCGAGATTGCAGTAGAGATAATGCAGTTCCGCGCCGCGGCGCATCATCCGCCAGGAGGCCACTGCCGAATCGAAGCCGCCCGAGATCAGCGACAGCGCCCGTCCCTGAATGCCCGCGGGCAGGCCGCCCGCGCCCGCCTGGCGATTGCTGAACAGCAGGGCCCGGTCGCCGGAGAGCTCGACGAAGACGGTGATCTCCGGCCGGGTCAGATCGACCTTCCCGGGCCCGTTCAGGGCGGCTCCCAGAGCACGTTCGACGTCCTGGCGCGAAAACGGGTATTGGGTCAGTTTCTTGGCCCGGACCGCGAACCGCTTGCCGGTGACTGCCTCGCGGAAGATCTCGCCGCCGTGCCGGGCGATGACCTCGGGATCCGCCGGCAGCACCGCCTCGACCCGGGCCACGGTGGCGATGCCGAAGACATGGCGGGCGACCGAGACGGCCGCATCATCCGCCTCGGTCCGGATCAGGAAACGGGTACCGGCGATGGAGAGGTCGAAGGGAATCCCGGCCTGCTCCAGCGCCTCGCGGAGGTTGCGCTCGAGCGTGGTGATGAAGCGCTGCCGCGTGCGCCGCGACTTGGTCACGATGTCCGGGGCGACGAGCGCCAGCACCATGCCCGGCCTGCTGTTGATCATGGACGGCCATCCGTTGGAAACCACGCGAGCCGCGGCCGGGGTGGACCCCGGCCGGGCGGATCCCGCCTGTTGTGGGCGCCGGACGGCCCGCTGACAAGGCCTCCGCCGCAGCGGAGCCGGTCAGACGCCGCTCGCGTCGGCCGCCGCCCGCAGCGCCTGATCGAGATCGGCGATGATGTCCTCCACGGTCTCGATGCCGATCGACAGCCGGATCACCTCGGGACCGGCGCCGGCGGCGCGCTGCTGCTCGGGGGTGAGC
>CAYYZI010000219.1:0-5462 GCA_964475675.1 uncultured Geminicoccaceae bacterium | reverse complement strand
GTGATCGCAGACATCGCCCAGCACCAGGGCGGTCCCGGGCAGCCAAGGCACCCGCCGCAGGGTCGAGAGATCGGGCCGGATGGCGAAATCGCCGTAGCCCCGCTCCCAGGACGCGACCTTGAAGCCGGGCACCGGCTCCATGTCCATGTCGAGGGCGAGCAGATAGTCGCAGGCGTGCCATTCCTTGTGCACCGCATCGAGAAAATAGTGGCCGGTCACCCGCTTGCCGATCAGCCGGCCCTGCATGTCGGTGAAGGCCGCCACCACCGTGTCGATCTCGCCGGCGCCGACCAGCTCCTCCAGTTCCTCGATGGTCATCGTTCCGGGCATGGTGCTTCCCTTCGCTCGCTGCAGACTGTCGATGCGGTCTTGTCCCGGGCGCAGGTGTAGCGCAGATTTGTCAGGCGGTGCAGGGGCTTCTTCGCAGGGCGGCGGGCAGCGACGGTGCGCTCGAAGGTCGGCTCCCGAGGACGCGGTTTCGTCGCGCGCCGTACCGTTTCCCACCCCTTCCTTCCTGGTCCGGGAGAGCCGTGATGACGATGAAGACCGCGAGAGAACTGGTGGCCGCGGCGCTGGAGGAGATCGAGACCATCAGTGTCGCCGAAGCCCGCGAACTGCTGGGACGCGACGATGTCGTGTTCGTCGATGTGCGGGAGACCGTCGAGCACGAGCAGGGCACCATCCCGCACTCGGTGCACGTGCCGCGCGGCATGCTCGAATGGTTCGCCGATCCCACCCTGCCCATTCACAAGGCGGAACTGCGCTCGGGCAAGCGGCTGGTGCTGTTCTGCGCCGCCGGCGGGCGCTCGGCGCTGGCGGCCAAGACCCTCAAGGAGATGGGGATCTCCAACATCTGCCACATCGAGGGCGGCTACGCGGCGTGGAAGGAAGCCGGCCTGCCGGTCAAGAGCTGAGACCGCGGCCGCCCGCCCTCATCCCCGCTGCTCGCTGTCCTCCGGGCTGCGGCCGACATTCTGCGTGATCAGGGCGAAGATCATGACCACGCCGAACAGGAACAGCAGCCAGCCGAAGAAGGCGAACAGCGCATCGGCGGCGCGGCTGGCGATGAACAGCCCGAACACCGACAACAGCCCCATCAATGCGCCCAGCACCCAGCTTGCCATGATCGTCGACCCCCTCGTTGCGGACGGATGTCCGGCCGGTCAGCCGGCCTCCTCCCCGACGGTGACGAGATCGCGGTAGGCATGCCAGCTCGCGTGACCGACCAGCGGCAGGGTGATAACCAGACCGAGGTAAAGAGTCACCAGTCCGAAGGCGATGAAGACGACGATCAGCATGCCCCACAGCAGCAGCGGCATGAAATTGGTCTGGACCGCCCGCACGCTGGCGGCGATCGCCTCCACCACGCTGGCCTCCGGCTGGTCGAGCAGCAGCGGCACCGAGATCACGCTGATGCTGTAGGCGACGAAGGCGAAGCCGGCGCCGATCACCGTGCCCAGCACCAGGAAGGGCAGGCTGTCGGCGGTCAGGAAGGTGTTGACGATCAGGTTCTCGAGCGAGGGCGGTTCCAGCCCGAAATAGAGGAAGAACAGCAGCGCCGCGGTGCGCACCCAGAAGAACCAGAGCAGCAGCAGGGCCAGACCCATCAGCGCGATCTGCAGCCCGTTGCGGGCGACCGCACCGATCGCCTCGCCCAGGCTGGTCGGCAGGCCTTCCTCGGCGCGCCGGCTGATCTCGTAGAGGCCGACGGTGAGGATCGGTCCCACCAGCAGGAAGCCGCCGGCCAGCGGCAGCAGCAGATAGAGCATGTCCGCCCAGATCAGACCGAGGGTCAGCACATAGCTGGTGACCGCGGCGACAATGCCGTAGGCGAGGCTGACCCCGGGATTGCGGCGCATGTCCTGCCAGCCCTTGGCCAGCCAGGCCCAGGGCCGGTCGAGATCGATGCGTCGGATCTGCAGCGGTTTCGGCGCGAAGACGGGTACGGCCTTGCCCATGGTTGTCCTCCCTGCCAAGGTCGACCATCACGCCAAGAATAGACGCGCGGCGGCGCAATGGATAGAGGCACTCTAATCTAAATGTGACAATGCGTCACCTTTGCCGAGGCTTTTCCCCCCGGCAGGATCCGCGGTGTTAGCGGGGTTGGTAGGAGCGTATCCGACGAGGCAGGCGGGACACGGGGCGGGGCGTGCCTCGGGCTCCCGATGCGGGCCTTCCTGGAGGGGGATTCCATGGCAGTGGCAGCAGTGCGCGCCGCGGGCATGCGGGCCGAAACCGGCTACAACGAGGACGTCATCCGGCTGTTCACGATCGCCACCATGTTCTGGGGCATCGCCGGCTTCCTGGTGGGCGTCTACATCGCCTTCGAGCTCGCCTATCCGGTACTCAATCTGGGTCTCGAATGGACCACCTTCGGCCGGCTGCGGCCCGTGCACACCTCGGCGGTGATCTTCGCCTTCGGCGGCAACGCCCTGCTCGCCACCTCGCTCTATGTGGTGCAGCGTACCTGCCGCACCACCCTGTTCGGCGGGCCGGCGCTGGCCAGCTTCCTGTTCTGGGGCTACCAGCTGTTCATCGTCCTAGCGGCCACCGGCTACCTCCTGGGAGTTACCCAGAGCCGCGAATATGCCGAGCCCGAATGGTACGTGGACATCTGGCTGACCATCGTCTGGGTGGTCTATCTGGTGATCTTCTTCGGCACCCTGCTGCGCCGCCGGGAACCGCACATCTACGTCGCCAACTGGTTCTACCTGGCCTTCATCATCACCATCGCGGTGCTGCACATCTTCAACAATCTGGCGGTGCCGGTGAGCTGGTTCGGCACCAAGAGCTACTCGCTGTTCTCGGGGGTGCAGGACGCGCTGACGCAGTGGTGGTACGGCCATAATGCGGTGGGCTTCTTCCTGACCGCCGGCTTCCTCGGCATGATGTACTATTTCGTGCCCAAGCAGGCCGAGCGGCCGGTCTATTCCTACCGCCTGTCGATCGTCCATTTCTGGGCGCTGATTTTCCTCTACATCTGGGCCGGGCCGCACCATCTCCACTACACCGCGCTGCCGGACTGGGCGCAGGTGTTGGGCATGACCTTTTCGGTGATGCTGTGGATGCCCTCCTGGGGCGGCATGATCAACGGGCTGATGACCCTGTCGGGGGCCTGGGACAAGCTGCGGTGGGATCCGGTGCTGCGCTTCCTGGTGGTGTCGGTGGCCTTCTACGGCATGAGCACCTTCGAGGGGCCGCTGATGTCGGTGCGTCAGGTCAACGCCCTCTCGCACTACACCGACTGGACCATCGGCCATGTCCATTCGGGCGCGCTGGGCTGGGTCGCCTTCGTCACCTTCGGGGCCCTCTACTATCTCGTGCCGCGGCTGTGGAAGGCGGAGCGCCTGTACTCGATCCGCCTGGTCGAGTGGCACTTCTGGATCGCCACCCTCGGCGTCGTCCTCTACATCACCGCGATGTGGGTGTCGGGCATCATGCAGGGCCTGATGTGGCGCTCCTACGACAGTCTCGGCTTCCTGCAGTACTCCTTCGTCGAGACCGTGGCGGCGATGCATCCCTTCTACGTCATCCGGGCTTTCGGCGGGGTGCTGTTCCTGCTCGGCTCGCTGGTGATGGCCTACAATCTGTGGCGCACCACGCGGCGGGAGATCCGCGAGGAGGAGCTGCTGCCCTCGCAGGCCGGCGCCCTGCGCATCACCCCGGCCCAGTAGGGAGGAGCGTGCGATGATCCAGCGTCACGAGATCGTCGAGAAGCGGGCCTTCCTGCTGGCGATCCTGATCCTGATCACGGTCTCGATCGGCGGCATCGTCGAGATCGTGCCTCTGTTCACCATCGAAAGCACCATCGAGCCGGTCAAGGGAGTGCGCCCCTACAGCCCGCTCGAGCTGGCCGGGCGCAACATCTACATCCGCGAGGGCTGCTATCTCTGCCACAGCCAGATGATCCGTCCCTTCCGCGACGAGGTGGAGCGCTACGGCCCCTACAGTCTCGCCGCCGAGAGCATGTACGATCATCCCTTCCAGTGGGGCAGCAAGCGCACCGGGCCCGACCTCGCCCGGGTCGGCGGCAAGTACTCCAACGAATGGCAGGCCGCCCATCTCGCCGATCCGCGCAGCGTGGTGCCGGAAAGCGTGATGCCGCCCTACGCCTTCCTGCGGGAGAAGGATCTCGGCTACGACAACATCGCCGAGCATCTGCGCACCAACCGCATCGTCGGCGTGCCCTACACCGACGAGATGATCGAGAAAGCGGCCGAGGATCTGCGCGCGCAGGCCGATCCCGAAGCCGACCACGAAGGGCTGCTGGCCCGCTATCCCAAGGCCGCGGTCGGCGATTTCGACGGTCAGCCGGACCGCCTGACCGAAATGGACGCGCTCATCGCCTATCTCCAGATTCTCGGACGGATGGTCGATTTCACCGACATCCGCACCGAGGACATCATCCAGTAGGGGGTGGCAATGGACGAGACCCTGCGGCTTCTCGACCAGCTCTGGCTGGTCTGGCTGTTCACCCTCTTCGTGGCCATCATCGTCTGGGCCATGTGGCCGCGGAACAAGGAGAAGTTCGAGCGCTACGGACGCATCCCGTTCGAGGGGGACGATCGCCATGGCGAATAAGGTCGAGAAGGACGAGGTCACCGGCGTCGAGACCACCGGCCACGAATGGGATGGCATCAAGGAGCTCAACAATCCGCTGCCGCGCTGGTGGGTGATCGTCTTCTATGCGAGCATCGCCTTCGCCGTGCTGTGGTGGGTGCTCTATCCCTCCTGGCCGACCCTGACCGGCTACTGGAAGGGCGTGCTGGGCAGCAACCAGCGGCTCGCTCTCGAGGAGCAGCTCACCAAGGCGCGGGCCGCCCAGGCCGCCTGGCTCGAGAAGATCGCCACCCTGGATACCGCGGCGGTGGCCGCCGACCCGGAGCTCCTGAGCTTCGCCATGCGCGGCGGCGAGGTGGCCTTCAAGGAGAACTGCGCTGCCTGTCACGGCCTCGGCGGCGCCGGCCAGTTCAACTATCCGACCTTGGCCGACGATGACTGGCTGTGGGGCGGCACCCTCGCTGACATCGAGCAGACGGTACGCCACGGCATCCGCTTTTACGACGATCCCGACACCCGCGACAGCCAGATGCCGGCCTTCGGGGCCGACGAGAACCCGAGGTCACCAGCGCCAGATCGGCAGCCGCATAGGCAGCGCGCTTGGCCGCTTCCCCTTCCTCCGGCAGTACCAGAACCGGCATCCGGTCCATCCGGGCTGTCGCCGCCGTCACCTCAGCCACCACCGCCTCGGCCACCGGCACGGCAACCCGGATATCCGGGTTCTGCGCACCGATCCGCGCTACTACCTCGGCAAAGACCGGCATCATGCGCCGAACCTCGCTGCCGCGACTGCCCGGCGCGAGCAGCAGCAAGGGCTGACCGTCTTCAACACCGGCGCGGACACGAAACGCCGCGATCTCCTCCGCCGACGTGTAGCCCGGAGGCGGAATGATGCCGTCGAG
>CAYYZI010000218.1:0-5466 GCA_964475675.1 uncultured Geminicoccaceae bacterium | reverse complement strand
AGGAAGACGTAGTTGTCGCTCATCACCGGCAGCAGTTCGATCTCGATCATGGTCCAGGTGCTCCCCCGCTATGGTCGCAATGCCGACAGACGCCGGCCCGGCCTTCAAACTGTACCGGCGCAGTCCATATCTGGTAATATCCCGCGCGTATCCAAGATGACAGGCAGAGTCCGTGCGCCCCGACATCTTCGATCTCCAGGCATTCTACGACGGCGCCGAGGGCCATCTGGCACGCCGCCTGATCCAGCGTGCGCTGCGGCGCCTCTGGCCCGACCTCGAAAGATGCCGGTTGCTGGGTGTCGGCTATCCGCTACCCTTTCTGCCGGCCACCGCCCGGGCGTGCGGTATCGCCGTCATGCCCCACACCCAGGGCGCCCGGCCCTGGCTGGCCGGTCGTGGCAACCGGGTGGCGCTGGCCCGCGAGGACGAACTGCCCTTCGCCGATGGCGTGTTCGAGCGGGTGCTGCTGGTCCATGCCCTCGAAGGCGCGCAGCATCCCAACCGGCTGCTGCGCGAGGTGTGGCGGGTGCTGGCCGATGGCGGCAGGCTGCTGGTGGTGGTCCCCAATCGTCACGGCCTGTGGTGCTGGAGCGAGCGCACGCCGTTCGGCTATGGCCACCCCTACACGGTGAGCCAGCTCCAGCGCCTGCTGCGCGCGCAGCTCCTGGAGCCGGTCAGCGAGGGGCATGCGCTCTACATGCCGCCGGTGCGTTCACCGCTGCTGCGGCGCCTCGCCATCCCCCTCGAGCGCTTCGGGCTCAGACTGATCCCGCAATTCTCGGGGGTGCTGATGATCGAGGCGGAAAAGCGCATCTATGTGGCGCCGCCGATCTGCGCCCAAGAGTGCCGCAAACGCCGCCGCTATGTGCCGGTGCAGCCGGCCATGGTCCACGATCGGGTGTCGCAGAGTGCCGCCGAACGGCTCGGGCGGCACGAGCGCGAAGCGCCCGAGCGCCGCTCCTGCGAGGCCGTCTGACCGCCTATTCGGCCGCTGCGGCCTGGGCCGGACGCATCTCCGCCTCCACCGTGCCGATCTTCGAGATGTCGTAGGGCGTGGTCTGGTACATCTCGTTGATCCAGTTGCCGAACAGCAGGTGGGCGTAGGCCCGCCAGCAGTTGCGCGGTGGCTTTTCCGGATCGTCGTCGGGATAGTAGTTGACCGGCATCGCCACATCGGCACGCCTGGCCCGATCCCGCATGTATTCGTCGTGCAGGGTATAGGTGTCGTATTCGAGATGGTTGAACATGTAGACCGAGCGGTAGCGCGGCTCGTGCACCAGACACAGCCCGGCGGCGTTGGAGACGGCCAGCACCTCGAGCCCGGCATCGGCCGGCAGGTCCTCGCGCCGGACCTCGGTATGGCGCGAGACCGGCACCAGGAAATAGTCGTCGAAGCCGCGGGTGAGCGGCGGCCGGCGGGCATCCCGCTGCTCGCTCACATAATGCAGATAGACGCCGAAGCGCTTGGCCGGGAGGATGTGCTTGGGCACCCCGTAGAAATGGTAGAGCGCGGCCTGCGCCCCCCAGCAGATGAAGAAGCTGGAATGGACATGGGTGCGCGACCAGTCGAGGATATGGGTGAGCTCGCGCCAGTACTTGACCTCCTCGAAGGGCATCATCTCCACCGGCGCGCCGGTGATGATCAGCCCGTCGAACTTGCGCTCGCGCACATCGTCCCAGGTCTGGTAGAAGGCCTGGAGATGCGACAGCGGCACCGTCTTCGGCTTGTAGGTGGAGGTGGTGAGCAGGGTGAGCTCGACCTGCAGCGGCGTCGCCCCGAGCAGGCGGGCGAGCTGGGTCTCCGTCTTGGGCTTTTCCGGCATCAGATTGAGGAGCGCGATCTGCATCGGCCGGATGTCCTGGCGCAGCGCTTCCTGCTCGCCGATGATGCGCACCCCTTCCGCCTTCAGCTTCTCGGCGGCGGGCAGATCGTTCGGAATCTTGATGGGCATCCGGGCCTCCTCCGCAGTTTCCCGGCCGGCAAGATCGGGTCTCGGAGGCCCCGACCTTTTAGCTGCATGTTTAACGTGGCCGCAAGCCGGTCGGCGCAAATCGCCACGGGTCGACCTTTTTCCTAGGCGCTGTGCGGCCGCTGTCAAGAGGCGCCACCCGGTTCGCGCGTCACGGCGATGTCTGCCCTCCGCTGTCGCTGTCAGCGCGTTTTTACAGGATCGGGCAGAATGGCGGTCTGTCGCCGCGACCGACGGCGCCCTATAATAACGCATCCGCGGCGGGAGCTGCACCCGGCAGTGCGTCGAAGTTTTCGGCGGTGCTTCATGACCCCTTCCATCAAGGCCGTTCTGTTCGACAAGGATGGGACGCTCATCGACTTCCGGGCCACCTGGGTGGCGGCCTATCGCGGCGTCACCGAAGAACTCGCCGAGAAGGCCGGCGGCGGCCGCGAGCTCGCCGACAGGCTGCTGCGACGGGCCGGATACGATCCCGACACCGACAGCTTCGCCGAGGACAGCCCGCTCCTCTGGGCCACCAGCGACCTGGTGACGGCATTGTGGGCAACCGACCCGGCCCTCGAGCATCTGGGCGATGTGCCGGGCGTCGTCCAGGAACATTTCGGTGATCACCGGCGCTATCCGCCGGTGCCCATCGGCGATCTCGCCGGCCTCCTCCAGCGCCTGCGCGGTCGCCGGCTGTCGCTGGGCATCGCCACCATGGACAGTACCGAGAAGGCGCGGGCGACAGCGGCCAGTCTGGGCATCGAGGAGCATTTCGATTTCATCGTCGGCGCCGATGCCGGCCACGGTCGCAAGCCCGAACCGGGCATGGTGCACGCTTTCTGCGAGGCGGTCGGCTGCGATCCTGCCGAGACCCTGGTGGTGGGCGACAGCCGTGCCGATCTGGCCATGGCCCGCAACGCCGGCTGCGGCGCGGCGGTGGCGGTGCGCACCGGTGGCACACCGGCCCGCCTGCTGGCTGAGCTCGCCGATGTGGTGATCGAAGACGTGCAGGAGCTCGACGCGCTGCTCGACCGTCTCGCCGCCTGACGGGTCCCTGCCGGCCGATGAAGGCGGGCTTCGCCGTTCTCCTCACCCTCTTTCTGCTGCACCTCCGCCCGGCCCGTGCCGCACCCCTCGAACGGCTCTTCGATCTGGCGGATGCGCTCGCCGAGATCCGCCAGGTGTCGATCGCCAGGATGCGCATCGCGCGCGAGGAAGAGCCGGGCTTCGTCCTGTCGGGCCTGGAGCTGAAACTCCCGGAACGCTCCGAGCCCGCCTACCGCCTGCGGATCGCGAGATTCGCCGAGGATGCGAAGCAGCCGCGCCTGGCCCCGCTCCGCCTCGACCTCACCGCCACCCCTTCCGGCCCGGAGATCCGCTTTTCCGGCAGCATCACCGTACCCGGCACTGCCGTGCGCATCCGCCTCGAAGGGGGGCACGACATGGCCCGCGGCCGCGGGCTGCTGCGGGTCGACAGCGGCCGGATCCGCTTCGCCCCGGGCGGGCTCCAGCCTTCGGATCTGTTCCCGGCGTTCGGCAACCTTCTCGAGGAAGTGCGGGGCAGCGCCGGTTTCCTGGCCCGGCTGCAATGGGGAGAACGCTCCCGCCAGCTCGCCGAACTGACCATCCACGATCTTTCCTTCCTCGTGGCCGGCATTCCCGTCTCCGGTCTGCGCACGAGCATTGCCTTCGACCGGCTGCTCCCTCCTTCGACCCTGCCCGCCCAGGAGATCACCATCGCCCGCATCGGCGCCGGATTGCCGCTCGAGGAGGGCCGTATCCTTTTCGCTCTGTCCGAAGGGACGCGTCTCGCCGTCGCACGCATGGCGTTCACCGTCGCCGGAGGCGAGCTGCGGGCGCTGCCCTTCACGCTCGAGCTTTCCCGGCCGGAGACCGTGGTCACATTGGAAGCCCGCGGACTGGCGCTGGAAACGCTGCTGGCCCATGCCGGGCTGCCGGGCCTGCGCGGCGAAGGCGTGCTCGACGGCCGCCTCGCTGCCCGCATTGCGCCACCGGCGGTGATCATCGAGGAGGGCCGCCTCGCCGCCCGCGGTCCCGGCAGCCTGCGCTACCAGCCGCAATCGCCGCCGCCGATCTCCGATCCGCAGATGCTCCTGCTGTTGCAGGCCATACGGAACTTCCATTTCACCCGCCTCGAGGCTAGTGTCGAGGGCGACCTTCTGGACGAGCTTCGGCTGACCATCGGCCTGTCCGGCAGCAACCCAGACTTCTACGAGGGCTACCCTGTCGCACTCAATGTCACCTTCGAAGGCCCTCTCGGCGCCCTGCTCGGCAGCGGCATCCGGGCCTACCGGCTGCCCGCCGAGATCGAACGGCGGCTGCGGAAAAAGGCCCGCTGAACTGGCCGCGGCGGCATTCCTGCTGCTGCTCGCCGCCTGTCAGCCGACGGTGCGGGTGGAGGCCCCCAAGGAACCGATCACCATCAATCTGAACGTCAAGATCGAGCAGGAAGTGCGGATCAAGGTCGAGAAAGATGTGGAAACCCTCCTCGAGAACAAGGACCTCTTCTGACCGCCCGCGCCTGCGGCGGCGGCACCTCCTGGCCATGCTGGGCGGCGCCCTTCTGCTCGGTCTGGCGGCCCCGGCCTGGGCGCTGACCCTCGCCGAGGCCAAGGCCAAGGGCTGGGTGGGCGAGCGGATCGACGGCTATCTCGGACTGGTGGATCCCAAGGCGCCACCCGAGGCCGAGGCCCTGGTCAAGGAGATCAACGCCAAACGGCGCAAGGCCTACGAGGCGATCGCCAGGAAGAACGGAGTGCCCGTCGAGGCGGTGGCGGCTATCGCCGGCGAGAAGGCGATCGCCAAGACCCCTCCCGGTCAGTACGTGATGGGGGCCGACGGCAAGTGGCGCCGAAAGAAGTGACCGCCGGCACGGCCCCGGTCTGACGCCGGGCCCGGCGCCGGCGGCCGGGCGGATGGCGGAGAAGCCGGCATGACCTCCTCCTGGATCGCCGCCATCCTCGCCTTCGCCGCGGCACATCCGCATCTTCTGGGGTTCGTGGTCTTCCTCGCGGCCGCCTCGGAAGCGATCGTGCTGGTCGGGGCGCTGGTGCCGGGTACCGCCCTGATCCTCGCCATCGCCGGCATCGTCGGGGCGGCACACGGCCCGGTGATGGATCTCGTTCTCTGGGCCACCGCGGGCGCCATCGTCAGCGACGGGCTGTCCTTCTGGATCGGCCATCGCTACGGATCGCATCTCCGCAATCTGTGGCCGTTCCGCAACCGGCCCGAACTGCTCGAGGGCGGCGAGCGCTTCTTCGCCCGACATGGCGGCAAGAGCGTGTTCCTCGCACGCTTCCTGCCTGGCGTGCGGGCGGTGGTGCCGGTGGTGGCCGGCATGGTCGGCATGCCGCTCGCCCGCTTCTATTTCGCCAATGTCAGCTCGGCGGTGGTGTGGGCGGTTTCCCACATCCTGCCGGCAGCGGGTGTCGGTATCGCCTTCGAGCAGCTGCGCCAGATGAGCGGCCGGCTCGTGCTGCTGGTCCTGCTC